>CALBXV010000187.1 GCA_937890045.1 uncultured archaeon | reverse complement strand
ATAATCGCTTCTGGTAATTTTCCAAGAGGTTTTAAAGTTACGACAACTGATGGAGATGAAATTGCATTAAGTAAATTTCAGAAAAATGCTGAATTTGGTGGGTCTGCTGGTGCTGGTGGTACATTAAGCGGTGCAGATTGGGAGCAAGTAATATGTTGTGCATATAATATGGCTTCGAAAAAAGTTGATCCAGAGGAAGCAAAGTCATTAGCAGGAATGGATAAATGGAAATCTAAATATGATGCTCATTTAGAAACAGGATCAAAAATTGTTTTAAATACTTTCGGAAAAAAACCTTCTGGAATTATGGAACATTATGGAGCTGGTAGTTCAGAATTGGCAAAAGGTTGGGATAAATATTTTATTAAAATGACAGGCAAATCTGCTTCTGCTTCTACTAAAACACCAAAAACTGATATGTACATTGGAAAAGAACATATCAGTTTGAAGAAAGCTGGTGGTTCACAATTAATGTCTGGTGGTGTTGGTGAAACTCTTGCAACATTAGGATTTGCTTATGATAAGATTCCAGCAAAGACTAAAACTAAAGAATTTGACAAAGCATGGAAAAAATTAAGTAAGAAAATTGAAAAAGAATATGTAAGTGTAAATTTACCTAAAGGTGCAACTATTGGAAGTTTGAAGGGTAAAATTAAAAAAGGTAAAAAGGGTGGAATATTAGATACTGTTAAAAAGGCAATACAAAACAATGAAGAAATGACTGATGCTATTAGAACTATTTTAGAAACACCAGATGCAAAAAAACAAGTAGTGCATGAAGCTATGACTGGCCGATCAAAATTTGCTGACGCTTTACCAAAAGCAAATTATTTTATGATATTTGATGAAGGTGGTGGCGGTAGTTATATAAAAATTAATCAATCGTTAGTTAATAAATATGCATCAAAAACAGAATTTAATATTTCTTTTAAAGCATCTGGTGCCGGTGGTTCTGCATGGACAGCATTAAAAGGAATCTTTAAAGAAGAAAATGAATTATATGATGATCCTCTCGACAAAATGATAGATGAGTCATTTCACGAAGCTGAGTGTGAATTACTATCCGAAGGTTTGATGGATAGAGTTAAAGGCGGAGTTGAAAAATTTAAACAGTCCACACTAATTAAATTTATTTCTATTGGTTTGAAAAAACTTTGGAATAAAATTAAAGAGTGGGTATCAAAAGGTATTGAATTTATACTTGGTCTGTTAGGAAAACAAATGATAGCAACTAGTCCAACTATAAATTTTTAATACAAAAATGTTATCATACAAAGAGTTAATAAATGAAGATAAAAATACGCACATGGAACACCTTGAGGATGAAATTATCAACAATGGTGTTAAAGGTGCGAAAACAGTAATACAGTTCTTAAATTCCTTGAAAGATATGTTATCTGGTGGAAAAAATAAGACTAATATTACTGTCAAGTGGGATGGTGCCCCAGCAGTGTTTGCTGGTATCAATCCAGAGAACGGTCAGTTTTTCGTTGCAACAAAATCGCTTTTTAATAAGACCCCCAAAATTAATTATACAGACGCAGATATTGATGCTAATCACGGTTCGGGTGGGCCTTCAGATAAACTAAAAGTTGCATTGAAATATTTACCTGATCTTGGAATGGAAGGTATCTATCAAGGTGATATGATGTTTTCTAAAGGTGATTTAAAACAAAAAACTATTGACGGCGTTAGTAGTTTAACATTTACTCCTAATACTATCACCTATGCTGTACCCGAAGATAGTGACTTAGCTTCTCAAATGAGAAAGTCACAAATGGGAGTGGTATGGCACACAAAGTATACAGGAAACACGATTGAAACATTGTCAGCTCAGTTTGGTGTTGATTCAAATATTTTTACTAAAACTAAAAATGTTTGGTTTGACGATGCGTATGTTAATACTGCAAACGCAGCTACGTTCTCTCCAAGTGAAACAAATAAACTTGAAGGGAAGATAAATATGATTAAAGGTTCTTTAAAGAAAGCAGGAACTTTTTTAAATGAACTTTCCAAAGATAAAACCAAATTGGGATTAGCACCATTGATGAAAGTATTCTTTAATACTAAGATTCGTTCTGGTGTTAAAATTACAGATACGAAAAAACTTGTTAAAGAGTTTGAACAATATTATATGGATAGGATGTCCAAAGAAATTGATTCAAGGAAATCTGATAAAGGTAAAAAGAAATATCAAGATATACAAAAAGAATCTAAAAAGATTTTAAAGAAATTCAAAGACGAATTGTATTTCACTATGGCTACTTACTTGGGTATCCTTGATGCTAAAAATATGGTTGTCGGAAAGTTAGAAACAATAGAAGGTATTGGAACATTTCTGAAAACTGATGATGGTTATAAAGTAACAGCCCCAGAAGGTTTTGTTGCAATTGATTCGTCTGGTGGTGCTGTTAAGTTAGTTGATCGTCTTGGTTTTTCTCATGCAAATTTTACGTTGGCAAAGGATTGGGTAAAAGGATGAAATACTTTAAGAAGTTACCTTTAATATTTGATGAAATAAAATTGGTTGAAGCGTTACATCAAGTTGAAGAAATAGCTCCATGGCCATCAGAAGTTTTAAATGCTGATAAGAAGTATCGTCAAATATGTTTGACAAAGAAAGAAGGTCAAGAATCACCAAGATGTTTTTATGAAGGAAGTGGTGGTATTTATAGAACAATGGTTGATAGTCAAGAAGTGGTTCGTCAACAAGAATTAGATGAAAGAGATTATACTGAATTCATTCCAGAATTAAATCATACATATTTTAAAGAAGTGTATGATACTTTGAGTGAATATGTAGATAAACAATATGATGGACAATTGGGTAGGGTACGATTAATGAAATCTGCACCAAGAAATTGTTTATCTTGGCATCGTGATCCAGAACCAAGATTTCATGTACCTATTATTACCAATATTGGTGCGAAGATGGTGATTGAGGATGAAGTAAAACATCTATCAACTGCCAGAGCTTGGTATACTGATACAGTTTATTATCATACTCAGTTTAATGGTGGTGAAGCAGAACGTATTCATATTGTTTCATCACTTGTTTGTAAGGAGGTATAGTTATGATAGAAATAGAACTAGAAGATTTAAAAGAAATTAGAAATTTGTTAGATAAATTTATATTGAAGTATCAAGAGAAAGAAGATTTTAGGTCTGAACATGATTCCAGACTTAAAAAAGACAACAAACCGTTAACATCAGGAATGGTAGGATATCCTACCATTCGTAAATCAGGAATGGAAGGATGCGCTGTAGGGAATGACTATTATTGAAAAGAAAGTAGTAAAGATAAAAGTGAAGTCAAGGTTTTGTGCAGTTTGTGATTCAAAGTTTAGATGGCAAT
>CALBXV010000186.1 GCA_937890045.1 uncultured archaeon | reverse complement strand
ATATTGCTGCTGGAACTGGGATTATTGATGAAGTAATTGTTCCTGAAGATACTAAAAATAAAATTATTAAATCTTTAGAGATGTTGGAAGAAAAAAGAGAAATAAAACCACTTAAAAAACATGGAAATATTCAACTTTAGTTATTGATTAGAAAAATGATTGAAAGTTTACTTATAGCTAATAGAGGTGAAATTGCTCTTAGAATTATTAAGGCATGTAATGAATTAAATATTAAGACTATTTCTATCTATTCTGACGCTGATCTTCATTCTGACTATTTTAAACATGCTGATGAAACCTATTATGTTGGTAAATCTCAACCTTCTGAAAGCTATCTAAATATTGATAAAATAATAGATATTGCTAATAAAACAAGTGTGGAAGCTATACATCCTGGTTATGGATTTCTATCGGAAAATTCAGCATTTGCTAAAGAATGTATTAAAAATAATATAATTTTTGTTGGTCCTGATTCTACTACATTAGAATTATGTGGAAATAAATTAAAAACTAGATCTCTAATGGAGAAATCTGGAATTTCAGTAATACCTAGTTATGATAAAATCATTACTTCAGAAAATGATTTAATAAATATTGCAGAGAAAATTGGTTATCCTGTTTTACTAAAATCTGTTTATGGCGGTGGTGGAAAAGGAATTCGTTTAGTTAAAAATAAAAAAGAAATATCTGATGTATTTCATTCTGCTGAAAAAGAATCTAAAATATCTTTTGATAAAATTGGATTTTATGTGGAAAAATTTCTGGAGAATGTTAGACATATTGAATTTCAGATTATGTCTGATAAATTTAATAATTTTATTCATCTTGGTGAACGTGAATGTTCAATACAACGAAGATTTCAGAAACTTATTGAATTTACTCCATCTATAATAATGAATAAAATCTTGAGAGATAAAATTGGTAATATAGCTGTTAAAGCTGCTAAAACCTTGAATTATGTAAATCTAGGAACTGTAGAATTTCTAGTTGATATGAATAAAAATTTCTATTTTATTGAAGTAAATCCTAGATTACAAGTTGAGCATCCTATTACTGAAATGGTTACTGGTATTGATTTAATTAAACAGCAATTAAATATAGCAAGTGGGTATAAAATAAATCTTCAACAATCTGATATTTCTCTTAATGGAGCAGCAGTTGAATGTAGAATTAATGCTGAAGATCCATTTAATGAATTTATTCCTCAATCTGGTCAAATTGTTAAATATAATCTACCTATTAATCCTTGGGTTAGAATAGATAGTTATTTAAGCGAAAATTTTGAAATTCCATTATTCTATGATTCATTAATTGCTAAAGTTATTACTTGGGGACACAATTTTGAAGATGCGGTAATTAAAATGAGAAATGCTTTAAACCAATTTCTGATTTATGGTATACAAACAACTATACCTTTTCATAAATATGTATTATCTGATGAAAATTTCATTAATGGTAACATAAATACGAATTTTATTGAAAATTATAAAATAATTGATAAAATGAAAATAAATTTTAAAGATAATATTCCAAATTTAGAAAAAATTGCTGCAATTTTAGCTGGAATTTATTATGAAAATAAACCATCTGATAAACTAAAATCAAATAAAATAAGTAATTGGCGTAAATATGCTAATAATTATGGTGCTGAATTTTGAATAATTATCTATTATCTGGACATAATAAATATAATTTAGAAATTCATAAATCTAAATTAGAAAAATATGTTGTAAAAATTAAAAAATCAAAATATTCTGTTAATATATTAGAAAATAAAAATTATTCTGATTATATTTCAGTTCTTATCAATAATACTCCTTATGCGTGTGTAATTAAAGAATTAGATAATAAACAAATTTGTGTAAATATACAAAATTATGTTTTTACTTTTAATGTTGGTAATGTTTCAACTATTAATTTCAATAAAAATACTGCTGATAAAAATAGTGAATTAGTTCCATATTATAAAGTACTTAGTAAAGTTCCTGGTAAAATATCTGAAATTTGTGTTAAAGTTGGTCAAAATGTTAAAAAAGGTGATCAATTAATGATAATTGAATCAATGAAAATGGAAGCTGTAATAAAATCTGATCATAATGGTATTATTAGTGAAATTAATGTTCAAAATAACTCGCAAGTTTCACTTAATCAATTATTAATAGTTATAGAGACAAAAATATTAAAGGAAAATTGAAATATTAACGTTGTTTCTTTATTAAATAATGGATATTATAAATAAAATTTATTCAGGAGATCAACGTAGTATAAGTAAAGCAATTTCTCTAGTTGAACAAGAAGATAAATCCTCTATTGATTTAATGAAATCAATTTATAATAAAACTGGAAATAGTTTTGTTATTGGTGTTACTGGGCCCCAGGGTGTTGGTAAAAGTACTTTAATTAATAATCTTGTTACTGAATTCTCTAAAAACTATGATGTAGGAGTTTTATTAATTGATCCGACTAGTAATTTATCTGGAGGCGCTTTTTTAGGAGATAGAGTACGTATAATTAATGAATTTGATAATAATGTATTTATTAGAAGTATTGCAACGAGAGGAAATCAAACTGGATTATCTAATTGTATAAGAAATGCTATAAGGATACTTGAAGCTTCAGGAAAGAAAATAATTATTGTTGAAACTGTAGGTATAGGTCAAAAAGATGTGGATTTAATTCAAGTTTTTGATTGTACATTGTTAATATTAATGCCAAATATAGGTGATGAAATACAATTAATTAAAGCTGGAATTATGGAATATGCTGATTTTATAGTTGTTAATAAATTTGATTTAGCCGGAGCTGATTCATTTCTTAATAATTTACGTATTTATTTATCTGATAAAGATTCTAAAAAAATTATAATTGATACAATTGCTACAAAAAGAAAAAATATTGATCTTTTGTTTAAATCCATCCAAAATTATAAACTAAAATTTAGTATATCTGATGATTATCTCATGAAGAAAATTGAGTACGAATTAAAAGAAAAATTATGTTCTACTTATGCTAAAAAAATTGAATATTGTTTAAATAATGATGATAAAATAAAAGAAATTATTGTAATGGTTAAAAATAAATCTATGGATCCTGATAGTGCATCTAATGTCATTTCTAAATTAATATGAAGTTGAATAATTGTGAAGAAATATACTACTGATTCTGAAATTGATGTTAAATCTCATTATAATAAAGATGATATAGTTGATAAACTTGAAGATCCTGGGGAAATACCTTTTACTAGAGGTATACATTCTGAAATGTATAAAAAACAATTATGGACTATGCGTCAATATACTGGATATGGTTCAGCTGAAGAAACTAATAAAAGATTTAAATTTTTAATTAATAAAGGTCAAACTGGTTTAAGTCTTGCGTTTGATTTACCTACTCAATTAGGATTAAATTCTGATAATAATTTATCTGAAGGTGAAATAGGTAAAGTTGGTGTTTCAATTAACTCATTATATGATATGAAAATTTTGTTTGATAAAATAGATCTTAATAAAATTAGTACTTCAATGACTATTAATTCTACTGCTGCAATTTTACTTGGATTATATGCTGCAGTTGGTAATTTACAAGGTTATGATTCTAAAGTTTTAAGAGGTACTGTTCAAAATGATATACTTAAAGAATATATTTCAAGAAATACACATATTTATCCTCCTAAACAATCTGTTAATTTAACTGTTGATCTTATTGAATTCTGTATAAAAAATATGCCTAATTGGTATCCTATTAGTATTAGTGGATATCATATAAGAGAAGCAGGTGCAAATGCAATTCAGGAATTAGGTTTTACTTTCTCAAATGCTATTGAATATATTAATCAATTACTAAATCGAGGCCTAAAAATTGATGAGTTTACTCCTCGTCTATCATTTTTCTTGGTGTCAAGAAATGATTTTTTTGAAGAAATTGCTAAGTTTAGAGCTGCTAGAAGAATTTGGTCTAAAATTATTGGAAATAGATTTGAATCTAAAAATAAAAAATCTATGCAATTTAAATTTCATGTTCAGACTAGTGGGGAAACATTAACTGCTCAACAACCTGAAAATAATGTGATTAGAGTATCAATTCAAGCTTTAGCTGCAGTACTTGGAGGAGCACAATCTATTCATACTAATTCTAAAGATGAAGCTTTGGGATTACCTACTGAAGAAGCTGTTAAAATTGCATTAAGAACTCAGCAAATTATTGCTTCTGAAAGTGGTGTAATTAAAACTGTTGATCCATTAGGTGGATCATATTATGTTGAATATTTAACTGATAAAATTGAGGAGGAAGTTATGAATTTAATTAATAAAATTGATAAATTAGGCGGTTCATTAAAAGCTATTGAGTCTGGCTATATACAAAGTGAAATTCAGAAAAACGCCTATAAATATCAATGTGAATTAGATGAAAAATCAAAAATTATTGTTGGTGTTAATGATTTTATAGATAATTCTAAGAATATAATTAAACGTCAGAATATAAATAGTGATTTATCTGATATTCAATATAAAAATTTAATTCATTTGAAAAAAACTCGAAATTCTTACGATGTTGAAAAATCACTCCAAAATCTTGAAGTTGCTATATCTAGTGGTAAAAATACTACTCCAATAATATTTGATTCTGTTAAAAAATATGTTACAATTGAAGAAATATGTAATGTATTTCGCGAATTATTTGGTGAATATTAAAATATTTATCATTTCTTTACAATGTTGTTAAATTGAATCTAGATCATATCGCAATAGCAGTTAATGATATAAAACAAAGTTCTAAACTGTATGGATTTTTACAACCAGATAATATTGCTTTTACAACTTTTATCTCTGAAGATGTAAAAATTGCTATGCTGAATTTTGGTAATATTAAACTTGAATTATTGGAGCCACTATCAGATAATAGTACAATTAAGAAATTTCTTAATAATAACGGACCAGGATTACATCATATAGCATTTTCGGTATCTAATTTAAACAAATATATTGATTTAGCTAAAGAAAAAAATTTTAAAATTATTGATAGTATATCTGATGTAGATCATGAAAATAATAAAATGATATTTCTACATCCAAAATCATTTAATGGTGTATTAATTGAATTAATAGAAAGAAATAAGTGATTGTTGAATGAAAGATATTTATATTCTAAAATTTTGTAGTTAAACTATTAATGTCACAAGAATTTAAAAATATAGTTCGAATAAGTGGTAAAAATCTAGATGGAGATAGAAAACTAATAAATGCAATTTCTAATTTAAAAGGCGTTGGGGATAATTTATCTTATATTATACTAAAATCGTTGAATATTAATACAAATTTACGTATTGGTTCTGTAAGTGATAAAGAAATTTCTTTAATTGAATCTAAATTAAAAATAATTCATGAACTTGATTTTCCTAAATGGATATTAAATAGAAGAAAAGATATGGATACAGGTCAAGATAAACATTATATGGGAAGTGATTTAGATTTTAATATTAAATTATTACTAGATAGTGAAAAAAATATGGGTAGTAGACGTGGACTTAGACATATGTATGGTCTTAGAGTTAGAGGTCAAAGAACTAGAACTACTGGTCGGAAAGGTAGAAAAGTAGTTGTTACAAAATCAGATATGCAAAAAGGTAAAGATAAAAGTGGAGAATAAATAATTGGGAGATCCTAAAAGACCACGAAAGCAATATTCAGGTCCTAGAAATCCATGGGATAAAAGACAATCTGACGTTGATTTCAATCTTATTGGTGTTTATGGTCTAAGAAATAAAACTGAATTATGGAAATTACAAACTAAATTATCTCAACTTAGAAAAAGAGTAAGAAGTATTATTTCTACTAAAGTTATATCTGAAAAATCAAGTGAAAATTTGTTGGAAGAAACTAA
>CALBXV010000185.1 GCA_937890045.1 uncultured archaeon | reverse complement strand
TTTGATGGTGTTAGCTAATTGATAATATATATAATCATTTAATACATCGCCTGCCCCATCTTCATTTAAATTTTTAATTTCTTCTCTAATAATTTCTCTGAGTTGTGATTTTGTTATTTTCATCAGCTTCTTACCCTTATAATTTCTTCTCTCATTTCCTCTAACTTCCTAATCCACTTATCTATAAATTTAATTGTTTCAACCTTATTAGGTTCTTCCCCCCTTACCGTTGTTTCCTCAACCAACCAACGACGTTTCAAATTAGATAAACTTAATAATTTATGTAAATAATTAAGTCCATCTATTTCCCAAGATGACCTTCTCATAATATAGATTAATAAAGTTGACCAATCCTATTAGCTAGTTTTATTAATCTCTCACTTATACCTTTTAAGGCCTTATGAGTATTCTTCCAATAATCAATTGAATTTACACCCATTTCTTTTTTTAATCTTACATTCATAGAAACTTGTTTCTCAAGTTCCACTAATTTATTTTTTACTTCTCTTACAGAAGCTCCAATTTTTTGTTTTGGATTACTCTCTGAGTTATTTCTCCAAGTATGATACACGCCCTCTTTCACATTTTCCTTTACTTTCCATTTTCTAATGCGAGCATGACGCCAAGCTTCCGAACCAATATGGTCTTCCACATATTTTTCAGCTGCTTTTTGACTATTAAACACCATACGTAATCCACCATAAATACTTTTAGGTAAAGTTAATATAAACTTATGAGTAGGTTTCTTTAATATTGCTCCACCACGTGGTAAACGTGTAGTTGTCCTAGCTTCTTGAACATAATTATATCCACTCGCCTTTGCTATACTATTCTCTTTCTTTTTGTCTTTCTTTCTTTTAGATTTGGATTGAAATGCGTACGGAGTTTTCGGCGGACCTTCTCCACCATCAATATTACCAGTAACCGAGACTTCCTCTAAAGTCTGTTTTATTAATTCTCTAATATACTGTCTTAACTCTTCAAGCTGAGTGGACATCATCTAGCTCCTTAATTAATTGATAATATCTCATCAATGTAACTACGTGTTTATCTCTTACAAGTTTACCAGTAGTACTTGTTGACGTTTGATTGATTGCTTCATTTAATTTAATCTTAGTTACTGGGTCATCTACTTTAGGTAAATGTTTTTTAAGAATCTTTTTAACTTTAACAACCTCATTATCAATAAATTCACGGAGAGAATTAGTATTTGAAATATTATTAATATATTCTTTTAATAAATTCCTCTGTGCGGAATTCAATGACTTATATTTATTATTAAATTTATCAACCAATATTTGATAACTTAACAATTTTAAATCTTTATCTTGCTTTTCAAACCCTTCTATAA
This sequence comes from uncultured archaeon, assembly GCA_937890045.1. The sequence goes on along the minus strand of CALBXV010000185.1, from coordinate 1,245 downwards.
TTTTTTTAGTTCTTTTCTCAGTTTCTTTAGCAATATCAGCAGACGCTTTATTCTGTGTAATATGTTCTATAATACTAAATCTACATTTTGTAGATACAGACGGGTCAAAGTCTTCATTTACAGTTTCTGCTTGAAATAATTTATAAATAGAAGCAATTACTTTATAGTTAGGTATTCTTGACTTAAAGAAATCTTCAATATTAAAAGTTTCTTTTATTTCTTTAATTAAATTGTATTTTTCACGACGTAACACTGAATTAACCAATTTTTGTCTATTTTTAATTACATTATCCAAAAAATGAGTTGCTTTCGTTTCACTATTAAATTTTTCATTTATTAAAGTCTGATATAAACGAGATTCTTTACCGAGAGTTGTATTTTCATTAAAATATTTCTTCAAAATTATTATTGATTTTGAATTGTTGTTGTTTAATACATCTACAGCTATTTGTCTAGATAAAAGTTCAAAAAGAATACCTGTATTCCTAAATTTAGAATGCTTTATTGTTGTCATCATGAAAATACTCTCCAACTTTTACTTACAATTACTCAAATATAAATATTAAAACTTCCTAAAATTGTATCATTTAGACACTTTAATTGAAGCAGAAACTTCACTGCTGTATTCATCTTCCAATACCGATGACTCGTTAAGTATCTTCTTATCTATTTTATTTCGTTTTAATTTATCCAAATGAGCTAATGCAAGTGGTGTACCGCCTTTAAAGGTATGACCATATTTGGGATTAGAAGAAAAAGCTTTCTTCTTATCGTGAGATCCTAATGGATCTCTACCCCGTACATGAGAATCTTTTTTATAATGAGATGGTTCATCAGGTCTACCAGCTCCTTCCCAACCACCTTCGGGTGAACCACCCTCGTCATTTATTTCGTGTCCTGTTCTACCCATAGCCATATCAGAAGGTGTTCCCGCGGCTTGACCACTTTCTTTAGGATCATTACCTTCTGCCTCTATCTGTTCACGTCTGAACTTATTCTTCTTATCAAAAACAATCTGTTCATCCAGTTCTTTAATCTCGTCTTCAGTAAAATTAAAAATATTTTTATAAATCCACTCGGACGACATTATACCATCAGTCAACATAGCACTCGCTAGACTTGTTTTCTCATTCCACAGCGATATTTTTTCTTGTTCATAGATTGTAGATGGATTTGTTATTGATAACTCAAAGTTAACTAACTCTGCATCTGTAAATCCTTGAGCATATAAATGAATAATGGCTA
>CALBXV010000184.1 GCA_937890045.1 uncultured archaeon | reverse complement strand
GTTTGAAGATAATATTTTATCTAAGTTTTTAACATTAGTTTCAGATAGTCCAGATGTACCACTTGTAACACAGTTTAGATCAGTTGAAAAAATAACAAACCCAAGTGGTGAAGAAACACCATTTTATGAAAGTACAAGAATTAAAAATAGTCCACAACTTGAAACTATTGATATTAATAGTTATATTTTACCAAGTCAATTTCATCCATTATCAAAAGTGCTGCTTAATAATCAGGATCCGTTAGAAGGTGATGAAAAATTTATGTTAAAATTAGAAAGTATTGTAAATGATAAAGATAGTTTTGAACCTTTTACAGCTGTAGATGGATTTACGTTACGAGAAATTATAAATGACGATAAATTACGAAAAACTGTTATAAATACACTTGGTGACGTTATTCCCTTTAAAGGCACAAATGATGAATACGAAATGGCAATCCAGGATGATTTTATTGATGGTTGGACTTATAAATATAAACAGAAATATGATATGAAATATTTTAAAGAACATGCATTGACAGAAACTAAAAAAATGCCTGATACGAGTAAAAAATATGGTTATTTGAGAAATATGTTAATTAATTTAAAAGTAATAAAACAAGCGTTTGGATTGACAGTACCTTCAGGCTTGATGGGGAGCACACTTCCACTTACAGAGTGGGATTTTTCAGCAGACCCTATTGATTTAAAAGGATCAATAGAAGCTATATTTGTATTACTTAATCAAAATATGCCTTTGTGGGATTTTCAAATTGTAACAGATGAAATTGAAGATTGGAGAGCAAAAATTATTGATAATCAAATTACAAAACTTGATTTTGACCGTGCTAAAGAAATTGGGTTTCAAAAGTTAAAGAGTAATAAGATTGCACCAAAAGGAATTTTTTATTTTCCTGTTTGGCAAAGTGATAGTTTAGTAAAAAAACAAAATGTTACTGCAAAAGTTCCTAATGCATTAGCATTAACTACGATGTATGGAGCAAATTTTGATACTATATCAACTTTTGGTGCTTCTCCACCTGAGGTAGTTGGAACTGACGCGTTTATTTTAGGAAAAATGTTTGAAGATTTTGATGATGTACATAAAAAGAATATTGATATAGCATTTAGAAAAGATGGTGCAGAAACCATTGGAACTATTCCCAATGTAGATAATACTATAGCATTAACAAAAGATGGTGGGACTGTAAATTTAAAAACTTGGATGTTAGAAAATATGAAGAAGGAAAAATTAAGCAAATCATTTAAGGATAAATTAACGGCTATAAATAAAAATTTAGAAGCGTCGAGTGCAATAGAGCCGGTGGACTTTAATTCGAGTATTTCATTAGCATTACCAGATGATATATTAAAATCACCGAATGGAGTAAAATTATTAAGTGATATGCTTTCTGTTCCCGTGGCGGCGAGAGGTACTCCCCAGTTTGAACATTATTATAATGTAAAAAAGAATTTACATGCTTTATATTCATCAAAGTTTAATGCAAACGGTAGAATGAGAGCACATTTTATTAGTTCAGTTAATTATTTAATTGGTGAACTTAGTATAACACGAAATATAGAAAGAAGACTTTTAATTCCACTTGAAATGGAACTTACAATAGATGGTATAGGTGGAATTTATCCTGGAAACTCTTTTAATTCTACATATTTACCAGCAAGATATCAAAAAGAAACTGTATTTCAAGCGTTTAATGTAAATCATAGAGTTGATGATAGCGGATGGACAGTTACACTTACTGGTAAAATGAGATCAAATCTCTTAATGGTATCTCAAGAGTATCGTGAGATTGAAGAGTTATATAAAGACCAAATTAAAAATTGGAAGGGATTTAAAATACAAGAAGTTAACAAAGCAAAAGAAAAGTCTGAAACGAAACAAAGGGGTTTAGCGGAGTTGATGGCAAAGAGTGGTTAATGATAGATTAATGGAAAAAAAATTTAATAATATAAAAAATAATTTTGAAAGAACAATTCAAGGTTTAGTAACTTTACCAAATGAGTTTGTATATACAGATTTGGGTGGCAAAGTTAAATCTAATATAGTATATTCTATTTATTATACTTCTGATATAAATGAAACATATTTAACTGGGTTAAAAAGTGATTTAAAATCAAGAG
>CALBXV010000183.1 GCA_937890045.1 uncultured archaeon | reverse complement strand
TACCGGATATTCACTTCCTGCAGTCTGTAATTCAATGATAAGATATACATCTGCCCATTCAAACTTACTGGATTCATCTGTGAATGACAGTATTTTAGCATTCTGAAATCCTAACCATGGTGGCGTTGCACCATTTTTAAAGGATTGTTTATCGTCTGGTCTATAAGGCATTATTTACCTTCCTCTCTTATGGATGACAGGTGTTTATCCTGTGATCCTTGTTGATGTATTGCATTCTGTACTTCTTCGGCTGATGCAATACTGTCTTCACTACCTAGTCCAGCAAAGCCCAAAGCTCTACCGACTGCCGAAGTTTCACAGTTTTCTATAGCACTGGTTCTATTTATTTGACTCTTTGATTCATCTTCCTTTGCATAGCCAGTAAAACATCTATCAGGATTTTCCATTTCGGGAATAACAGTGGCTCTCATAATATAAATACCACCTTCTGCATATACTAATTCCGCTGTTATACTACCATTTTGATGTAAGTTGTGAAATACTCTTACACGTTCTGGAACTGTGACATATGGTTTGCCATGTATATCTATAGTTTTAATCGGTCCTACAAACTTAGCAAAATCAGTTATTGAATTTCCATTCATGCTGTCCTCCCTGCTAACTCTTTGAGAGCCTCTAACTTCTCAATTTCGTCAGCTTCTTTTGGTTCGGTTGCGAGGTAGGGGCTATCAGATAACTCATTCTCTAATCTCCTGAGAATGTTCCCAAAGAGGGATATAGTTTGAGTTATTTCTAGTAAGTGAGATGACATCTGTCCCAAATAGTCCATTATAGAGCTAATGGTCTCTCTCTCGTCTGTCATTGTTATTTCTCCTCGGTTAAGATTAGTGGAATATACGAACTTTTTATGTATTTTTCTATTGAATTTATTTTAAATCCTTCTTTTTTAATGTTGTTTGTTAATAAATCCATCCATAGATATTGATAATATCCTCTGTTACCAGACAAACAAAATATCTGATTAACAATCATACCGGCTACAAGATTAGCTGTAAAGATAGTATGTTTCATAGTACAAGGTGCATCCTCTATATTTGCACTGGAAGTCCAATGATCGTAATAATCAATAGGAGTATCCCTTGCTGTCATCGTGACAACTTCAAATGCTAATGCATCCATCCTGCCATCTATGAAAAATCCTGCACTATATTTATTACCCAACATAAGACTATTATCACACATTCTCCAGCGATCATACATTGCTAATCTATCTTCCATATTATCTATACAAACTATCATCTTTTTACAAATTGGTGTATCATTATCAAACTTCATAGGATGTTCAATTATATTTATAGCAGGATTATATGATAATGCCATTGATTTAGCAGCTTGTACTTTTCTTTTACCTATCGCTGATGCTGGATATAATGTAGTAGATAAATTATGATGCTCCATAAAATCAGGATCATAAATATATATATCCTTAAATCCCATTATAGCTAACAATTGTATTACTGCTGAACCTATCCCCCCTGCTCCAACGACAGCTACTGTATCTAACTGTCGTTGGTCAATAAGGTCTTTATTTCTTAGGAACCTTGTATTACTCATGACGTTATCGGTGGAACTTCATAAAACTCGTGTATATTCATATTCCAATTAGATTTGAATAAGTTGTTAGCTTCACCATAAGGCATACTCCCGTCTTCAAGTTGTTCCATTATAGTTTCCATTTTTTCATATTCTTTTATTGTAATGTCACTATAATCATCTTCAGGAGGAAGTTGATGTTCTTTTTTCCAGTTAGGATGATATCTCCAACCAAAAGTAGATTGAGCTGGATTATATTCAGTTAATGCCTTACCTTTTGAACTTCTTTTCCAAGATGGAGTTGCAGCGTCAGCTTTTTCTTTAATAAGATTAGCCTCATTAACAAACTCCTTTGGTGCATTTACTTTAGTATGTCTTATATGATCACTATCCATTTCGTTAATCATTATATTTTTAAATTGATCTTTATAGCTAAATGCAAATGCTGCAGGTGTACTAGAAGAAGATACTACTAAACTTCCGTAGAATCCAGTATCAGGACACATATCTATTAGCGTATCTTCATCGGTACCGCTATGATAAGCAGTCATATTATGATGACTATGAATCATACCTACATATGCATCCTTTAATAATTTTTTATTTGCACTATATATTTTAAAGATAGTTTTGCTAAGGTCTTCACCGGCATACTCTGTAGCAACTCTATGACCGAGATTAATAGCTACAAAATGAATGAGTTCCCAGTATACAGGAAAACCATGTTTATTATTAATACATTTATACCATGCTGGACCCGACCATTCTCTACTTTTAAACCGGGTGAGCAAATACTGGATTTTCTGATACATCTTCAGCGGAATCAGAAGTCCTTTCTTCTTCTTTACTTTCAGGGATTTTATGGAACTTTTTGATTTCTTTTTCGAGGTTCTTATGGATTTCTCTTCTTTTTTCGATGGCATTATCCACCTCCTTTGCGTGTGTTTTTATCATGTTAGCTGTCCATTCATATAGCATATCAATCATAACAACTTTCATATGTCTTTCGAATTTAGCTATATCAGTTTGTTCATAAATTTTATAACAATTATTTGTTCTAGGATTCTTTTCATTAAAGTCTTTAAAAACTTCTTTTACATCAAATTGATACTTTAAAGATCGTATTTTATTTTCTTTTATTTCTTCTTCATTAGAATTACTATTTCTATATGCCCATTGATTCATAAGATCAAACCCTAATCTTGGCTCAATTTCCCAATGTTTATTAATTAATATATCTTCATATTCAACATATGTATGAATAGAAGGTAAAGTTTCTGTTAATGTTTTCTTTAAAAACCGTGTTTTTCCTGCTGGTTTATACGCCATAAGTCTCTTATAGAATGCAGTTATCTCTCCTTCCTTAAACCAATCCTTTACTTCAAATAAATCATAATAATGAAGTACTTTATATGCATTGAGATCAGGAATCTTTAAATGATCTAAAGCAAAATAATAATCAAAATATTCTTTTAAACGGTTGGTGAAGTACTTAGATATATTTTTATATTTATACCATCCATGTTCCATTGTTGAATTAAAAACTTTAACAAAATGCTTATCACTTTCTATGTCTCCTGCTATTAATGGAATTAAAAGTGGATTATTTGATTTTTCTTGTCTTATTTTATTAGCTGAATGTGATCTATATACTCTGCACATATCTGCAAGAGATTCTATGCATTCATTTATTCTATTATACATAGGATTATCTTGCTGTAGATTCTCTACAAGTATTGTTCTAAATGCTCCAGAGAATCCATCTCTTGATGGTGGAGCATAATTAAATTTAAGATTATGTGCTATTCTATTAATATTTGTTTGATTACTTATTGATTCATCTAAATATTTCCGAATTAATGTATATAATATACTATATGCTCTCGTTCTATTTAATACTTCCTCTTCATTGTATTTAAACTTATTAGGATTCCTATTATATTTAGTTATATAATATTTTTGAATTTCACGAAAAACATTAAGATCAATACGTCTACGTCCATGACCTTCCCTTATCATTCTAAAATAACTACTACCTTCAAAAGGTTCTCTAAAAACATCTCTCATACGTAATAATAATGAAACAGATAGTAAGTGATTTATCTTTCTAAACATATGACCATCACCACGTTTCTTTTTTATTTTATAAGGAGCACCAGTTACTTCTCTTACTAATGCAGGAAGATTCCAGAATGCATCTCTTGAATTACTTGTATTTGCCCATTGTTTTAAAGTACTAAAATATCCTACAATACTTCCGTGAACAGCATAATCATTTAACCGTGAATTATATGCTCCCAAACACGGCTGACCACTGGCATTAATATGAGGATGATAACCATACCGATATGTAGCAGCTACGGTTCCTCTAATATTTATAAAGTGTTCATTGATTTTTGTTGATACTTCATCTGCTGCTCTTATATCCTTCCAACTAACTAATGTAAGATAAAGAGTATCTAATTCTATTTTACACCTGCTCTTTAATACTGGGACACATAATTTAATAATCCAATTATGAGTATCTGCTCCTATTTCATCCTTCCTATAAAATTCTATTCCCGAGTCTATTAATATTCTTATTTGAGTAGCTAATGGAGTATATCGTTCTAAACGCTTAAAACTTTCATCAGTAGCATAAATTTCATTATCTTGATTACGTTTAAAAGGATTGAGTACTGA
>CALBXV010000182.1 GCA_937890045.1 uncultured archaeon | reverse complement strand
GTTTCACAAAATCTGGTACGTAGGTGGAATAGTAATTATTGGGGAGATCTCATTGCATCTGCACCTCGTATGGGGACAGGTGTATTATTTATGAATTGGGAAGCTTTAAATATGGGTGCTTTTAAAGATATGAGTCCTCAGGAACTGTCAGCTCATCTGTTTATGGCAGCACTAATGACTAAAGGCAGGGGTGCATGGGATCATGCTGGCAAGAGAGGTTATATATCAGATGAGTATGGGGAGATGCATCGAGCATTAAACTTTCTCCAGACAGATCATACAAAGATGGATGAGACTATTTCAGTCATGAAGATTAGAGAGATGATTGATAAATTTGGTATTATACATGGGAATAATCCAATTGCTGATGAAATTGTAAATACATTTGATAGTGTCTTTGAGGGTGAGCGTGTTGATTGGAGAAATAATGGAGAATCTATTTCTACTACTAAATATAGCAAGGTTCAGGAACTACTCAGTTCATATAATGCAATAAAGAAAATGAAGGATAAAAACTTTACCTTTATAACTATTGATGAGATGAATTCTAAAGCATTAGATATGATTCAGAGAGATCTGGGAAAAGTAAAGATTGGAGATAGGTCAGTTGATGAAATGACAAAAGAAGATCTTCAGGTAGAGTTAATAGGAGAAACCAAAGCAGAGATTATTTCTGATCAGTATGATATACTTGGATTACTTAAGGAAAGATTTGAAATACCTTTCAGCATTGTCCCTGGTCCTGAAGGTGCACCTTTAAAAGGATCTGCAAGAATGATTGATACTCCAAAAGGACAGAATACTCCTAATATACATGAATATAATAATTTGATAAGAAACTATGGTTCTGTACTGAATATTGATATAATTGATGATCCTTTACTAGCTACTGATCTAGCAAAAGGCAGAAAAATGTCAGTAAGAGATTATGATAATGCTTTGGGTGGGGTTATTCACGAAGCTATGGTTGATATGGAGGGAAGATTTCTTAACCATAATTTATACTTAAAATTTGATGACAATATTTTTCTTAAAGCAATCAAGGATATAAATGCTACCCAGGCAAAGGATGATCTATACAAGGTTGTTAGTCATGATGAGACTAAGAAAAAGAATGTTATTACATTAAGAGACGAGCTTGTTAATCTTTTCGGACAGAAGGGTAAGTTTTCTAATAATATATATGATAATGAAGTTGATAAGAAGGCTGGAGAAGAACTTCTTGCTGATCAAAAGATATCTGAAAACTTATATATTATACAGCCAGTATATGATTTGATGAAGAACCTATCATTTGTAGGTAAAACTAGGTCACGAAAGTTGGATATAAAATCAGGTGATGTTCAGGAAGTTGCTGATAAAGTAACAGATATGGTAAAAAGACTTCCTCCTGACTGGAAAAATAATGTATATGCTAAAGGATTAGAAGAGTTTCAATCTAGAATATTTACTGGAGGTAATAAGTTATCTTATACTGCATTTCAGAGAGCTAAAGATGAAGGTCTTATTGACTTTGAGTTTGAAGGGGGAATGAAAAAAATAATATTTCCTACTGAAAACTCTATTGAAAATGCACTTGCTGGTGTAGATGGAGCAACAGTAAGGACTGTTAAGGAAGCAGTTCAGGGGGTATATGATATGTTTAATCCTCAGCTGAGAGGTAGGTCTCATTTTGCTCCGAAAGAACATGTAGGAAGTAATGAATTACTTAAGTGGATTGACATTCATCAACAAGTTGCACATAGTAAGGTTAAGGATTTTGTAGAGAACATAAATGATACACTTGGTAACCTTGGTGAAAATAGCATGGTGGTAAAACAGATAGTGTCCTTGAGAGAGCTATCAGATGAAATCCAAAGTGAGATTGTTAGTCCCAAGAAAACACTTGAGCTTGATAAAGTAAGAAAAGCTCTTGCAGAAGCAAAGCTTATTCATGAGGCATTAAAGGCAGAGAAAAATATTGATGAAGATACCAGCAAGAAATTAGGAGGTCTTATTACTGCTCTTGAGCAGGGTATAGCAGAAGGAAAGGAGCAGCCTTCCAGGACTTTTAGTGAAGAAAACTATGGTAAAATGATTGAGTCTTTTGATGAGATGATTCAGTTTGAGATGGATGCAGACCATGTTCAGAAAACAGAGCTTTCCAAGCTTCTTATCAAACTTGAGAATCATCTTACACAAAAAGATCCAAACATAGGTTATAATGATGCAAAAATATTGCTTGAAAATTTAACTGGAGATTTTCATAAACTTTTGGGGAATAAGAAATCAGCTGAAACACCTCTTCAGGAATTGATTGATGAGTTTAATAATACTGGTAATTGGAAGGATGCACGTACTGTCATTGATGCAGTTGTCAAAGCTGCAGGTAGATTTAATACACACCAGGAAGCTTATAATGATATAGCAGCTAAGATGACAAATGACCTTCAAGCTGAGAAGTTAAATACTGAAAGACCTGTAAATTATCAAGAGCTATTGACTAAGTATCCGTCAATACAGGATCCTCTTGATCCTAATGCTGTAAATAATCAGTTTGTATCTGATATATCAGATGCATTTGATCCAGCAAAACCGAATATAACTGCTAAAGATGTATTTGAAGAATATATTTATAGTGACATAAGAAAGAAGTACTCTGATTCTGGTGAGCAGGCAGTAAAAATAGAGCAATTTAACGACACTGAAGCACAGCCTTTACTCCAGAATATTTTTGGTAAGACTCTTAGAAAAATTATTACGCTAGACCATCATTTGTTAAAGTTTGAAGATAAGCCTACACGTCATTCTCTTTCAACTATTACTCTTGATAGGACATATACGTCAGATCCTCAATATAAGTATGACTATATGCTTTTAAATGGAAGTATAAAGATTGGTGATCGTGTTATTAATATGGATGATGCTTTTGAAATAGGTGGTGATTGGCTTATAATGCAGAATTATGTTGACAAAGCTATAACTGTTGACATGAGTGAGATGAAAGATTTGTATGAGCGGTTAAGAGATGTTGATTATGTAATGGATATTCCTAGCATAGAAAGTCTTAAGCCAGTAAAGGATAGTAATAAAGTATACATGCGTTTGAGTCCTATGATGCGTATTGTTTTTCCAAAGCATGAACAGAATATTAATTTACTTAATAGAGATTTTGATGATATATATGTACAGAAGAGAACTCAATATGGAGGACGTGGTCAGCAGAAACGTCTTGCTGCTTTTGAAAAAGGCTTTAAGCATTTATTTAATTCTACTGAGCAGGATAATGAAATCCTAAGATTGAAGATGATGTTTGTGCATTACAATAGAACTATGAGTCCTCAGTTTGATGAGATGATGGGTAAAATGGATCAGGATAGAGGCAAGATAGAGTTTAATAGTTTTAAAAGAGGTTTAATATCTGATGGTGGAACAACAACTCATCTAACAAGACAAGCATTGGAATGGTCTAGAGATTATAACCCTAATCTTTCTGTAAGAGATAAAGCTAATGAGATATTGAGTAATGGAAATATAAAGCTCGGTGTTCTAAATGATGAGCCAGCAAATAAGGCAGATGATCATTTCTTTAGTAATAAAAAGATAATCATGAAACAGTTGGAAGAGAAAATTATTAGTTTGCAGAATATTTCTGGAGGAAAGGACACACAAGAAACAAAGATAGTGAATAGTTTTGTTAAAGATATTACTAAAGGAACATATACCAGTCTTGAGTCTTTCTTTTTAGATGGAGGAAAGTTTTCTGGCACTCCTTTTAGTAAGTTAGTAAGGTCAGTAAAAGGTGGAGGTGATTGGAATGGAGTTAAAACTATCATCATGGACAATGATATGCTTGGCAAGGGATTTACTGTTTATAATCCAGAAATAGCTTCTGTATTAAATGATATAGGTATTGATCTTTTAGTTGGTAAGACTGTTGCTAAAACATTAAATCTAGATAAGGTTCAAGCCTTTAATATTGATCCAACCAAAAGTTTGGAGAGAGGATGGGAAGTTGATCTTATTGATATGGATGCATCTAATTTTATAAATATTCCTTATAAGAATTTTGGTATATCATTTACTACGCATTCTGATGCTGGTGTTAATTATTCTTCATCCATGTTTGATTTTCAGAGTCCAAATCATCTTCTAAAAGCAAAGAAGTTATATAAAATAGATGAGATCATACAAAAGATGGGTACGATCAATAATAATAAAGACTTTGCTAATGGAGATTTATTAAGAGCTCTATATAAAATAAGACAAGAAGCATCAGGTCAGCAATTAACAACTGGTAGTTATACATTAACTGAAGACTTGCTTGCATGGGGGGGTAGAGAATCAAATCCTTTGCTGCAGGCATCATTGCAGAGATTGCTTCAAAGTGATTTTTATAAGATTCTTACTAGCAGGCCAACACAGCATGGAGAAGAGGGAATTGCTGCTGTTGATGTAGATAATACTCTCAGTAATCCTGTATATGCTCAGTTTGAGGGATTTCCAAATAATAAGACTTCTAATAGTGTTTATCAGTATGGTGGTGGTTCTATTACTCAACCCATGGCTAAGACATTAATTAGTAGAGATGTAGAGGGAGTAGCTGACATTCAGGATGTTCCTTTTATAGCTAGAGATAAGAAAACTGGTTTGGATATACTTTTTTCTTATACCGATGAAGGTAAGTGGGAATATTATAGTCCATTTCTTAAGGCTCAAGAACAAGCAAAGGCTAGAAAAGGTTCACGTATTAGAGGTCTGGATCCAGATGAATGGATTGAAGTAGATAAAACTCATCTACATAATATGCAGAAAACATTAGAACATTTACATAAACAAACTCTTGCTATGAAGAATGTTACTTATAGTGATTTAATAGATTTATTGAATGGAAGAGTTTGGAAGGTATCCGAAAATAAACGGCTTGTTCCAGGAATTCCTATAGGACTTACCAAGGATTTTAGACGTTTAGCTAAAGATTTAAATATTCAATTAGGTATGAGTGTGAATGCTATTCCTAAGGTTATGAAGGATCAGCCCTTGATGCGTATTCAGAAGGTTCTTGGTTCTGATCTTAATGGGTTGGCTACCGTAAATTCATTTGATTTACGTGTAACTATGCAAAGAGATAATGATGGAGATCATATATACAAATATCTAAAGATGCCTATGTCCATGCTCAAAGATTATACTGATGACATGGGAGATATAAGAGATTATACTCCTATTAAAGATGTTGAGTATACTCCAGGAATGAATATGTTTGGATTTAAGAATGGTGTTGCTGGAAAAGAGACTTCTTCTATAGGATTTGATAAGATAGCTCATGATATAGCTAAGAAGGATAGAATTGTTTCTAATGTAATTTCAAGAAAGGGTACTTTAAGTTATCTTTTAACTTCTGGGTTAAAGTATAGAGGGGAGTCTTTTGTATCTGAAGATTTTAATAAAAAGAATGTAGAACTATCACTGTCAAAAGCATTAGATATATTCCAAAGAGGGGGAGAAATATTTCAGAGTTCTTTAGATAAATGGGGAAAGACTCCTAAGATTGCTAGGACTACTAGAGATGCAAGAACTGATGTTGAGGATTATTTTATTTATGGTTTGTATCCTTCAGATCTTGGAAAACCAAGCCCGCATCATAGTACAGAAAGTTTCTTGAGAAGAGGATTTGGCATAACAAGTGACTTTGAGAGAGAAATGTTTAGGATTATGCATAGGACTCTTAGCAAATCGAGAGCTATGGACAATGATATTCATGATACTGCAGGACAGAGGCAGCCAACTACAAAAGAATTAAGAGATGCAAGAACTAATATTAATTCATTTTTTGATAATCCAAACAAGTATTTAATAAGAGGATTGTTGGGACATGCTAGAAGATTAAGAAAGAAAGGTGATGGAGAAGGAGCAGATAAATATATTGAGAATATACTTGAGTTCTTTTATACTGAAATTCCAAAAGGTTCAACAAGTTACCCTAAGATATATGATGCACTTAAGAAAGGAAATATATCACCAGGGTTAACACCACATTTTACTTTGGACAAATCTCTTAAAATTAAGAGTAGTATGAGTGGACATGTTTTGGATGAGGTTATAAGAAATCCTCTTTTTTATGAGAGAGATAACAAAGATAGGTCAGATAAGAATAGGACTATGTTCTCACATTATAATAACTTGAGAAATAAGTTAGAAATTATAATGTCTTTTGGAGATGTAACACCTGAAAAAATTGATGAAATGGTTCTAACAGATAAAGCCTTACCGTCAGAGATAGTAGGTGGGAAGTCTGTGTTTGATGCTAACTATAGCGGTATAATCAGATTTGTTGCTAATAGTCAGCATGAAAAAGCAGTGAGTAGTTTAAGGCTTTTGAAGAATGAAACCTTTAAAGATATAAATAAAATAGAGAGAGCAGAGGATAGGATTACTGTAACTCAGCATGTTATTGATGCATTGGATCGACAGATGGCTAAACATGCCTTACTTCGTAAGGATCAAGACTTAAAGCTTGTTAATATTAAAGCTACCAAGGATGATATTAATTGGGAGTATAGAGATTTTAAGTTGAATGGTAATCTGTATAGAGTTAAGGGAAAGATAAAAAAAGATGTATTAGATCCTAAAAAACATATGGGAGCACTTGAATACATAGGATCAGTAAGAGATGGACGTAAGGAAAGAGTTCGTAGGGGCTATACTTATATTGTTGATAAAAGACCTCCCAAGTTTGTAACTGTTGAGGATCCAGAAGTAAGATGGAACAGAGCTTTTGCACGGGCAACAGGAGTTGGCACCTTGAAGTCAGGTGATGTAGATCCTGAGTATAATCCTGATGTTAATCCTATTGGTGCTACCAGTTTCTTCTCTGCTGTAGAAGCTCTTAGGAGAGGTGTAGCTAATACTTACAGTAAAGCACATGATGCAGCAGATAAGCAGCCAATTGATAAAAATGATATTTATTATTATAATTCTGTTATAACTGATAGGATGATAGGAGAATTTTTTAGAGATTATGGTAGATCAGGGAATTTTGAAAAACTTCTACGATATCTTCTTCAGCCACAGATACAGAGGAATGTATATATAAAAGAAGGTGCTGAAGAGATTCCTTACTTTAAGATGAATACTCACCTTATTGAATCTGTCTTTCATTGGATGAGAAGACCAGCAATTGGTGCAGAGCCAAGTAATGCAGAGAAGTTTGGATTTGATCCAAGAACTTCAATAGAAACTATTATAAAAGACATGAATGCTTCGCATGACCATAAGACTGGTCAGATAGAACTTGTAACTCAGCAATATAATAGGATGAGAATGGAAGGACGTGAAGACTGGAACAGATTAAGAATGTCTACTGGTGATATTCTAATGAGTGATTGGTATGTAAATCCAGTGTTGAGTTATTATGCAAGAAGTTTTATACTGGGAAGAGGAGATTTCTCTAGAAGGAGGGATATAAATGGAAAACAGAGTTACTTTTATGATTATAGAAAAAGTGGTCGCATTGATAAAATAATGGAAAAAATAATGGGATGTAAATAATGAAAGTTAACGAAAAAGTTATCTCATATATATCAAGTTTTCAAATTCATATTAAAAAGGTGCCCTACCCTACACACAAAATTTTGAAACCTTTTAGGAGTAATAATGTCAATAGCTTGTAATGAAGTTCAGTCAGCAGCAGTAAATACTGATTTCAATGCTGAAAGAATGAATAAGATATTCAAATATTGGGTTGATAAGCCTAATATCAGAAAAAGATATACGAGGCCTGATGGAACATTTGAAAAAGAAATGGCTGAAAATGGTTTAAAAAGTTATGTTTGGGATATACTTGATTATCCATTTAAAGTAGAACAGAATTTTACAGATAAACAGTTAGAAAGAATAAAAATAGCTATTGATGGACATAATAAAGATTTAACAGGAAAGTTTAAGAATATAGCTGGTATTTTTGCTGTTCCCAGGGGTTTGGCAAGGTTAGATCCATCATCTAATAAAATGTTAATGGATTTGGAAAGTGCTAAAAACTATGAACGTAATAAGATGAGTCAGGTGGAATTTTCTATTCAGGAGATTAAAGATAAGATACTATCTGCTCATATTGATGTAGGAAAGGGAGGTAGGTTTTTTGGTAATAAGAGTTATAAGGAATATAGAAAGATAAGAGATAAGATTGTAAAGGCAAAAGATGAAAACATGGAGCAGGATATGCATGATGCTGTTAAGGGTTTTTATTTACAGGACAATGGAAAGCTTCTAGGAGAATATCATACTTTAGTCAAGTTGGCAAGTAAACATCCTGAAACAATTAAATTTAAGAATTCTGAACTTGATCTAGCAATTCGTAACGGATATCTGCATACAGATCCTGTTACAGATGTACAAAAAATGGTTAAGTATAATCCTAAAATAATACAAGCAGTAGAAATGTCTCATAATTTGTTGGATACTGTAGGTAGGGTTAATATTGCTGCTTTACGTGAAATGAAGAATGTTATTGATTTTAAATATTCCAGGTTTAATCCAGCAAGAACTAATCTTATGGATAAATTAGAAGCTGCAGCAATTCGTATAGATAAAAGTATGGAAAAAGGAAATTATTTTCCAAAGATTATACTTGAAACTATGTATGATATGAAAGTAAAGCTTGAAAATCTGGTAACAGAATCTAATATAGACACTGCAAATCAATATATGAATGAAATGATGGGTATTACAGACAAACTCTTAAGTCAGATGAATAACTTAGCTCCTAAGAATACAAAAGCAGCAAGCAGAAACTTGAACCTTTTATGGGAATCTGATCCATATGTAATACTGGAGAGATATTCAAGAGATGCTATTCAGTTTAATAAGAATATTCATATACAGAAGGCATATCTTGAAGCAATGAGAACTATTCCTAATGCAGATAGTGCATTTTTAAGAGGAATGAAAAGTTTTATAATGGAAGAATATCTTGTAGCTAATACTGAAGGCAGAAATCGTCCTAAGTGGGTAAATGATTGGACACGTACCATAAATCGTTTCCAGACAGGAAGAACTATGGGAATGAACATAAGTGGTGGTATAAAGAATGCTGCTAGTGTATTGCATTATTTGTCCAGGGTAGGTCCTAGAGCTATTAAAAATGCGAAAAAGTCATATCAAAATTTGAAAATGAAAGAAATTGTTGATAGGGTAGAAAAAGAAGAAGGTTTTCTATTTACTCCAAAAGATAGTGCCATTATGATGGAAGGTATTGTAGGTAAGGATAAATATCGTGAGGGTGATCTTGTATTTAATGAACAAAAAGGTGAGTATTTTTATAAAGGTACTAAAGTAAGAGATTGGATAGAAAAGCAAGGAGACAAAACACTTAGTTTCTTGTTGCTCTTTCATAGATGGACTGAAAATGGACAAAGGAAATTTATGTTCAGAACTTCATTTATTAATAAATTTCAGGAATTATCTGCTACCAATACGTTATCTGAATCAGAAAATATAACTTTTGCTAAGAATCATGCCTTAAAAATGGTAAATGGGTGGGCATATGAATATGCTCCATTTGCTAAAAATAAATGGGTGCGAGGCAGTCAAAATATTGAGATAGTAGATGAAATTGGAGATTCTTACATAGTTAGAAAAGGTCCCAAAGCTGCTGGAGCAGGTCTTAGTGAAGTAGCATTCCACCTAATGCATTATCCTATGAGTCTTCTAGAAACGCATATAAGCCAGTTAAAGGCAGCAGGACAGTCAGCTAAGGCTGGTAACTGGACTTCACCTGAGATGCAGTATGTGATGCGGTATGCGGGTGTATTTGGGCTAATACAGCTAGGATCTATCTTATTTAATGCTAATTTTAATAATATATTAGAAAATGAGACTCTTAATAGGTTAAGTAGGATTGAAAGAGATCTGGTTGAATATGGGGATGAAGATAGAGCTACATTTGGTCTATTATCTGAATTTTCAGGCCCAACAATTGGACATTTAAAGTATTTCAGTATAATGAGTGGTCTTACAAAGCTTGACTCTCCAACAGCTAAAATACTTCTTGGAAATGTAGATTATACCCAAGATACAGAAGAGAGCAGAAGATATACTGATTATCAATATAGTACTGAATATGGAAGATGGC
>CALBXV010000181.1 GCA_937890045.1 uncultured archaeon | reverse complement strand
ACAACAACATTCCATTCTCCTGGGCAGGCAGAGAAGTTAGTTAGGTCTCAGGTTAGAAGTATCTTTGGGAAGAAAGCGGTTAGTAGATTTGAAGAGATAAAGTTTATTAACTTTGTAGACAGTGTAACGGCAAAAGAAATGGGTGCTTCTGAAACAGCACAGGCTTTTGTCTCTAGAGGCACTGGGCAAATATACTTTATATCAGATAGAATACCATCAGATATGGGAGCCAAGGAGATGAGAGGTCTTATCTTCCACGAGATGGGTGTACACTTTGGAAGGGATGTATTCAGCGGTAGCGAATGGAACTCAGTTCTAGATGAGCTTTATAAGTTAGGGCAGAATGGGGACGACATAGTTAATACAGCTGTTGCTAGGGTAATGCGTAACTATGGGTATAAGAAAGCTGATTCTGGCAGGCCGTTTGACCCAGCAGCCAAGCATATTAATTTCCACGGTAGGCGTGAGTTCTGGGAAGAGGTTCTTGCTCATGTAGTAGAGATCAAGCAACCAGCCTTAGACTCTCCTTCTAGAAAAGGATTACTAGATAAGATAAAGGATGCATTTAAAACATTTTTCAATAAGGTATTTGGAACTGATATGAATGCTTCAAATATAACTCTTGATGATATTGTAAATCTTATTGGTTATTCTACTTGGCACTCTGGTATACTAGCCTTAGAAAGGCATGGCGATTCCAAGAATATGTCTAGGCTTAGGGATAGGAAAAGGAAGGAGTTTCTAGATGGTTCTATAATGAAAGAACCTGTGTATCATGGAACTCCTAGCGATTGGAGCGCTCCTCTAATAGAGAAGACCCAACTTGGATTACATGTAGGAACCTCTATTGCTGCTATTAATATATCTGCATCAAAACACTTTAGAGATAAGCCAATCCAAGAGAGTGAAGCCTTGGCTGAGTTAGCTGATGAGGTGGAAGCGTGGAAACCTGGGTGGGAGGCTAGGATTTCTAATCGTGACCTAGACAAGATAGCTATTAGTTGGGACCCCAAGCTTCAACTAAGAACATCAGATAATTTAGCTGATGCTCAGAGTTTATTTGATTTATTAGGTATGCAGAAAGAGGTTGGTTACACATGGTTTGAGAAGGGGGCTAATATAAGGCGTGGATATATAAATGTACAGAATCCTTTTATAGCTGGAGACCTAGGAAACTTTAGTGACCCAACTTCTTGGTTTACTCATGCTAATAGAGTTCTAGGGGGGGGTGTAGCATACAATTCCCCAGAGTCACAAGAGGTTGTATGGGAGAAGATATCTAAGCTTGCTAGAAGCAATGCTAGAACTAGGAGGTCTTTACTTGATGAGAGTGATATAGCTGGAGCGTTTGGCTTAGAGGCAAAATTTTCTAGGGAATTAAGAGCGCTCTTAAAAGAAGAGGGTTACGATTCAATAGAATATACCAATGATGCAGAAGATGTTGGTAGTAAAAGCTGGACTCTTCTGGATGATAACCAATATAAATCTGTTGATGATCTATCATTTGATTCTGGTACTGGTATATTCTCTACTAAGAAAGTTATAAGTCAACCTAATTCCTCTGCTATAGTTGAGTCTAGAAGGTTAGAAAGAGAGACAGCTAGAGAGGTTGTTAAGTCTAGGATTGGGACTGCTCGTGCAAACTCAGCGCTTAAGTGGATGCAGAGAAGGATTGAACCTTTGATGGCTGTAGAAGGGTATACTCTTTTAGAGGCTAAACGTATGCTTACCAAGGGAAAGGTAGGAGAATGGGCTAACACAGGTAGGATAGTTTTTGATGTTCTTAACGAGGCTACACCCACAGAAAAGAAAGCCATATATAAATACTTTACTACCAGGAATGCTGACCCGTCTAAACTCCCAACTAGAAAGGTTAAGTTTGCTGAACATAGAACTGTAGTAAGAGGGGCCAGGGCTGGCCCTACAGCTCCATCTGTCAGTATAAAGGAAAAGGTAATCGAGACAAAGAAAGAGATAGCTAGCATGGGTGAGAGGCTAGTTGCTGCGGGTCTTATTACTGATGCTCAATATGCTGAATGGAAGAACCAGTATTTACCCCGTGTTTATATGGAACACGTAATGGGTGGGCGTGATAGGATAGGTATTGGTGGTCTTAGAGCGTCAAGTCTTACGTATACTAAACATAGAAAAGATCATGAGAAATTTCTGAATGATGTTATATCTGGTCGTATAGATGATCCAGCATTCTTGGCTGGCAGGTATCTTACTATGGCAGGTAGTGACTTAGCTATCATAGAATACCTTAGCTATATAGCCAGTGATCCTGGTAATAACAAATGGGTATTGCCTGGTCAGATAATGACCTTCAGAAATATGATAGGGACAGCCGCTTATTTTAAGAGTCTGGCGTCGGATATATCTACCAGAGCTAATGCTGGCAAGAGGGTTGACCCCGCAAGGTCGGCTGAAATGCTAGAACTTTCTTCAGAAATGAATGCAGCAGCTGATCAGGTTAGTGTAGATATGCGTGGGCTTAACATGGATAACTACAGGAAGGTTCCTGACTCTCCTAGGTACGGCGCTATGCGTGAGCTGTGGGTGCATAAGGATATATGGAATGATATAAATGGCCTTGGCATAACAGGTAATCCTACATGGGGATGGCTACTAAAGTGGAGTGGCAGAGCGCAGACAACTTTTAAGTATACTAAAGTCCCAATGAATATTCCCACTCAGGTTAGGAATATGATATCTAATGCTATACTAATGAATGTATCTGGGACAAACTTCTTAAGGATTCCTGGTGCGGTAAGCAAAGCAATGCATGACGTATCTACTAATGGTAAATACATGCAGCTTGCTAGAAAGTATGGTCTTGAAACAACTACGTTTGCAGCTACAGAACTGGGTCAGATTGATAGGGAGTTAGCTACAGTAAAGGCTAAAGGAGATAGCTTTGAGGGTATGTGGGCTAGAGCTAGGATATTCTTTAATGACTATGGGGATGTTGGAGGCAGGGCATACCAGAAGACAGAGGTATTGTTTAAGGTTGCTAAGATGATAGACCTCATGGAGAATCATGGCAAGAAAGAGGTTGAGGCAGCTAAGCTAGCTAATGAAGCGCTTCTAGACTATGGTAATGTTTCACAGGGCATTAGGATGCTAAGGACCCTACCGTTAGGCTCTCCGTTTATTACCTTTAATGCAAAGGTGATGGCTCAGATGGCTAGAAATATAAAGAACCATCCATTCGCTTCCCTTAAATATGCTGCGTTACCTTACCTGCTAATGGAAATGTTCTTGTCTCAGAATGATGACCTGGATGAGGGTGATTGGGACGCTTTGATGGATTTCTTACCTGACTATATGGAGAAAGAGTTTAGCACCATGGTCTTTCCGTATAAGGATGAGAACAACAGATGGCAGGCGTGGGATGTAAGTTTCTTCTTACCTTGGGGTGCTCATGTAGCTCTTGCTAAGAATGTAGCGAAGGGTGAATTTGGTGATGCTATCTATAAGAGCATAGGGATGTTTACAGGGCCTGCTGAAATACCTATTGCCCTTAAACTTAATAAGGACCCCTTTACTAGACAGCCTATATATAATGAGTTTGATCCAGTGCATCAAAGGTATCAAGATATGATGATGTTTGTAGCTAGTTATATGATTCCACCAATGCTTACGCCTCGCAATAAGGCGGGAGATATTATCACAGGAGGCGGACCATTAATTAAAACCATGATGGCTGCTGATATTATTGATGGGAATGTAGATAGGGATGGACTGCCAAGGTACACTTTGAAGGATGCTACTCTTTCATGGTTCGGCGTCAGTCGTCAGAAGCTGGGTCCACAGGATGTAGAAACTGCTTTGTATTTTAAGGAGAGAGAGATTAGAAAAATACAGCAACGGGCTGAGCGGATGTTGAGTGATCCAAGCTTGAGCAGAGAAAAGAGAGAAAGACTTGCTAATGAGTACAGAGAACATATGTTTAAAATCATACAAGAACATAGGAAGTGGGCTGAAAGTCTCAAGAGATTTGAAAGGTTATTCTAGTGAAAGTAAAGAAGCCTTTACTAGTAGAGGTAGAGTGGCGTGATATATTTGCAACGTGTGGGTGGGAAAAACTTGAGGAGGTTATTCCTCCAACTTTCTATACTTATGGATATCTTATATATAAAGATAAGGATACTATCAAGGTTGCGTGTACGAAAGATGAGAGTGGTGATTGGTTCGCTACCCATGCATTTCCTCGTGGGTGTGTTAAAAAAATACGCCCCCTTTCGGGGGCGACAAGTATCTCATCCCAAAAACAAGTAGGCAATAAAACCAGAAATGAAAATATAACAAGCATACCAGATAACTAACTCTAGCGCTGTTCTAATCATCCGTCTTTCTCTTATTCCACTTATCTATTGCTTCATTCATAGCTCCTTTCTTTTGTGGGTCAAATGGAAATGTCATCTTGCATTTCGGGCAACCGACCAGGAATAACCCTGCATTAGCAACACCATTACAAAATGGACATCTCTTTAGTTCGCTCATAGATAACTCCTGGTTAGTTTACGTTGGGTTATAGAACTAATCTCATCGTAGTAGCCTTCTCCATCTAACCCCTTTAATGAAACCACTCCCCTCCACCAGTTATACTCTGTATCTCTACACCAACTTTCAGAATAGTGTGGGTGTGAATAGCACCCTGCAGATAACCCGAAGATTTTCTGCCCGTCTGGTCTAGTTTGTTCTGCGTGATTATACAAGTGCGAATGTCCTTGCACCGCTGAGCAGTGCAGTTTAGATACTAAGTGAAACCCTACATGGGTTGAGCTTATTGGCCTGCCTGCTACGCCAGATGTAAAGTAGTGAGAGAAGATTATGTTCTCTATGGATAGGCAACTCTTAAAAGGTGTTACCTTCCATCCAAACTTTTCATATTGTAAGTCGCTTAATCCTATTGCTCCTTCCAATTCCGGTGCCGAGTTGACAGCTCTCTCTATCCTATCTTCATGATTACCAAGACACATGTGTAGTTTTGGTTTATATTGTTTCTCCTTTCTTTCTCTTTTAACATCATTGAATTTCTTTATAGGCGCAAAGAGTTTTTCTTGTGCGTCTATAACCGATAGTATGTCTTTCTTATATCGCCTGCCTTCAAATCCTTTGGTGCCTCTATCATAAGAGGATAGGCTAGGCATATCCCCAAAGTCTCCTAAGCAAACTATTATTTCTGGTTGTTGTTCTATTATAAAGTTGCCAAGCGCTGAGAATCTTTTGTTATCATACTCAGGCGCAGCATGACAGTCAGGTATTATCAGTAAGTCTTTTGGCTCTTTCTTTTTCATGGTGTAGTATCTTCTTTCATTTTCTTGATTGCAAAAATTTCATTATGTTCTGGAAATTCGTGCATAAATAATCTTGCATAGTAAGCTATGAAATCATTGCGTATTTTGAATTCATCTCCTACTGTATCAATAGATGTTTCCCATCTAATCCTATTCATTACAAGCCAATGTGAGAATCTAGTGTGTCCTTTGTCGATAGCCTCAAATGTAAACTTTTTAAACAATTCATATACATTAGGGTTTAACTTGTGCCATTTCCACCACTCTTGTTTTTGTGTCATATTCCGCAAATCCCTGTCATACATTGTTCATCGCTGTTATCTTCATAGATAACCCCCCTCTTTGAGTGAGCTTCTTCATAATCACAGGCTGTTATTGGTTGCCCTCCTCTACTACCTTCGGGGTAGAGTGTGAGGCCCCTAAGACCATGCGCATATTTAGATACTATCTTCGAGAATTTTTCCAACGTTCCTTCGTTGTTTAGTTCGGTGCCATAAGTAGGGAGATTAAGGGTAGAACTAATAGCGTGGTCCACATACTTCTGTAATTCATATTGAAACTTTATCCTTCTTTCCGGGTCAGCTGCTAAATCTATAGCTGATTCTATATTCGTATGTTTAATTCCCTGGTCTATAAGATTCTGGGCAGCCCCATCTACTACAAACTGATGCTTCCATTTGGTTCCTTCCTGTAAGTATCTTCTTTTATAAGCCACAGCATAGATTGGTTCCACTCCAGAGGTGGTGCCAGCGAGGATGCTGATGCTACCTGTCGGGGCTATAGCCCTATATCCTTTGGGCCTGCTTAAGAAGAACCTATCACAGTGCTCGTTAGCAGCCTTCTCGGATTCATCTCTGTATATCTTAAGCCATTTCTTTAGCTCATCATTCATCTCATATTTATATCCAGACTTAAGTAACCATTCATGCATTCCCATTAAGCCTAGACCCAGGCGTCTATTCTTTTGCCTAACTTCTTCTACCTTTGTATAAGGTAGGTGTGCCCTTATAGTCCCGCATACTAGAAATTTAGAAGCCACGTTAACAACATCCTTAAATTCCTTTATGTTTTCTATTCGACCCATATTGATACTTCCTAAATTACACACATCAGAATCATCGCTCGATGTTATTTCTGTGCAGGCGTTACGCAGGGTTTCATCTTGCTTGTCTCCAAAGTTAAAGCTAAACCCTGGCTCTCCCGTCATCATTGCCTGCTTACAGTTTTCCATAAATATGTCAGGCATTCTATCATTACTTACTTCTTTAAGGAATTCATCGTCGTAATTTAAAGAGATGTTCATCATATCAAGAGGGGCTGGGTAATTAAAATTATTACGCTTGACCTCTGCTAATGATAGTCCTGTCCCAGGTACTTTAGAATAGTGCCAGTTTTTAATCTTTAGGAAATCTTGAGCATCTTCATGTTGCCAGTTTAAGGAACCGTACATAGCTGACCGCCTCGACCCTCCTTGCATAACATTGCGGCCCACTTCGTTTATAACATTTAGGAGCGGAAGCGGACCTGAAGCTACGCCACCCGTCCTTCGTAGTGGACGCCCACTCGGGCGAGCAATACTTACATCTATACCAATACCGCCTCCTGTCATCAAGCATGACATGGCTCTTTGTGTTACTGCTGACCATTCTTCTCTTGAATCCTCCTCTAGTCTAAGAAGATAACAGTTATTCCAGAAGCTCGCATCTCTCCCTGCGTAATATATATAACGTCCTCCTGGAAGAAATTTTAATTCTGTTATAATCTTTATTAGATAATCTCTATCTTGTTTGGACATAACCGGCATGTCTTTGCCGTTGCGTGTTCCGCAGACATCGTCTACAATAGTATGCGCTCTATCCCTCCATGTCTCAAAAGTATTAGATGCATACTTATTTCTAAATGTTGTTGTTCCTAGCTCTGTATTAAATTCATTCATTAATATCTTCCTTGCTGATACCTGTGCTACCAAATCCCTTTTCACCTCTTTCATAATGAGAGATTGATGTGTGGTTAAATGATGGCGTTTCGTATTTGCTAAATACAAGTTGAGCTATTCTATCTCCTTCTGATATGTCGAAAGGCATGTGACCCATGTTGCATAGTAATACCTTTATCTCTCCTCTATAATCTGGGTCTATTGTTCCTGGTGAATTTAAAACAAACACTCCATACTTATGTGCTAGCCCACTCCTCGACCTTATCTGTCCTTCAATTCCTTCTGGCATATGTAGTTTGATTCCAGTACCTATTAGTTTTCTATCTAATGGCCTTATGGTGTTATCTGATGTAGCAAAGAGATCATACCCTACTGCCATTCTAGTAGCTCTTTTAGGCAAAGAAAAATTATCTTCTGTTATCTCTATTATAACACTGTCATCTTTATCTGTATACCTATCATGTTCTTTCAGCATTTATGTATTTCTCTTTAAGGTTATTTTCTTGAGCGTACTTTATGTACTCATCTATTGTTACGCCGGAGTGCTTTAGAAATGTTTCCTCCCAAGATTTGGTACTTTCTTCTGAGCCCTCCAGTCTTGTTTTGTATATTTCTCTTGCGAGTTTATACATTACCTCATCAAATAGTTCGCCTTTAGAATGGTATGTCATCAGCTACTACCTGATTAGATATATCAGACATAGCTTCTTTCATACCTGTAGAAACTTCTTTCTTATATTCGGGGGGAGTTTCCACCTCCTTGTAAGCGTCAGGACTATTGATCATCTGTAATATAAAACCTTTTATATCTGTAGTATATTTTTCAATACCATCTTTGCCTGTATATTTTCTGTAATCAATTGATCCTTCGACATATAAATTAGTACCTTTAGTTACATAAGAATCCACCACATCGGCTTGTTTGCCATAGAAGATTACTTTATGCCAATCAGATTTTTTATACTCCCCGTAACCTGACTCTGTTACCATGTCTACTTGCGCTATCTTGCTACCATTTTTAGTAGCACGTATTGTGGGTTCCTTCCAAACATACCCTAATATAATAGCTTTATTAATTCCCTTCATTGTGTTTCTCCGGCCAGTATTGTTTAACATTTTTCCATAATGTTAATGATGAACTAAAAATTTCCCAGTATCTTTCAAAGTCTTCCTTCTTCCATTCGTGGAACACCGATAGTCCTGGGTTCGTAGAGCTAATAAATATATTAGCCATTCTCCTAACGCTTGCTTCTCCGGTATCTCTGTAACTCTTATCTAATCCTGTTACTGCATAGGCAATTAGTTGGTAAGCCATAGACTCATAAGATAACTGTTTATGGTCAGCTCCAAACTCTTTTGTTTTAAAATCTATAGCCCACTCATCTGAGATTAAATCTACCATTCCTCCATAGCCTAAATGCGGCTCAGAGAATGTTACCTCTGACACCCACTCTTGTTCACCACAGTTTATATCTAACAGTGACTTAACAGAGTTAAAGATAGCTTCATTTTCTCCTTCAGGTTTTTCTTCTTGCTTAAAAGATTTCTCTAACATGCTATGGATTCTAGTCCCTCTCTCAGAGGCTTCCTTAGATTCTTTTCTAGAATGTTCTAAGATTCTTTTTCTGTATTCTTCATCTGTTTCCGCTTCATACCTATCTAATGATAGAGCCGCACTAATGGCCTTGTTAATTTTCCATTGATCCAGCCCTGGCTTAGCCATTATATCTAGCACAGATGTAACTGATGGCATCCACCCATGTTTCCTTGCATCGCGCAGTGTAGAAGCCCTGAGCTTTCCGTTCTTGCTGGGTACAAAGTGTTGAGGTGTTCCCTCCTTATCATACCAATGCATTATTTAAAATCCTCCCAATAATCTTCTCGTTTATATCCTTTTAAATTACATATCTTATGTATTGTATAATCAACATCATGGCAATCATTTGCCATAGCTGAACCAACTTCTAGTACTGACCGTGTTACTGACAAGGAGTTGTTTATTAACTCTAGTACCAGTATATCATATTCAGTCGGCTCCTTTTTAGAATGGTTTGCTTTTACTGTCTTCTTTGCTGCCATCTATCTTCTCCGTTGTATGCAGTTTAGTTACTGATGCTTTACTTGCCATCAGAGCATCGAATCCTTCTGGTGTAGCCCAGGAAGCAGGGTTCTTATCTTTATCAAATGCTCTTGGATGATAGAGATATCTCCCGATTCCCCACAAAACTGCTGCTCTTTTTAATGAGTCACTTATTCCACCTTTTGCCGATTCTATTTTAGTATCATCAGCTCCATCTGATTTAGCAACCCACTCTTCTCCTATCTTACAGACTAGACAACATATCATTCTGTCTCCTATAAAATCATAGCTAGTTTGCCAACCAGCTATACCAAAGGTAGCGTCTAGCCTATCCATCACATCTCTTGCATCTATATAAGCTAGTTCTTTATTGCCACCACCCTTTCTCCATTTAATTTTAACAACAGGGAAAGGTCTCTTAAGCTGGCGCTCAATTTCCTTTATGGTTTGAGTCATCTTGTTCCTCTCTTTGAAGTTTAGACTTCTTCTCTAGGTTATCCAACCATTGTTCATACTCTTGTTCGTACTGTTCTCTTTCTTCGTTATCCCTTTGTTGCTGTTCATCACCTTCATCTGGAAGGTAGTTCATTTTATAGTCAGACATATTACGTCTCCGGTTGAGGGTAGTATATACCAGCATTTATTAAAACTGATTCAACCTGGTCCATATACTCTCCGAATTGTGATACAGTTAAACTAGATGTTTGTATTGGTACTTCTCGCGTCTCTCCTTTAAGGCTAGTAACTTCCTGCATACCTAAAACTTCCATAGTCATTATGGTATGTAGCTCATTAACAGTGTATCCAGATTCATTAGATGATTGCCTTATCATATGCCAGTATCTATTGTTCTGATCTATTGACCTTTGATTCTTGTTGCTGTAAGGTCTAACTATAACCTCTACCTTACCGCTTGTCAAGTCTAAAGAATCTATATATCTACAGCAATCACTTTTAGATTCTAGATTATCTATCTTAAATTTTTTATTCTTGGTTACGATACCCATTAAAACTTACCTTCTATTATACCACACTTGAACGCTCTATCTATAGTTTGTAGGCACCATCTCATTTGCGTCTCCTTATCTATTGTACCGTTATGGCATTCTGCATGATGTTCGTAGCATACTGGTAGAGTAAAATAGTCAGGAACTTTTTTACTCATACCAGAGCCCAGGGCTAGTATCCTAAGATGATGGGCTTGAGAATCCTTGCCGCAATAAATACATGGCTGGTCTGCAACCCACTTCAAATATTTTTTTGATTTCATCTTATTCTCTTAAAGGCTCTATGTAATTCTATCTCCCATTCTTGTGTAGTAGCTATAAGAGTATTAAAATAATTATGCCTAATATATTTAATATACCTATGTCTATATGCACGAGTACTATCTATATCTTTAAATATATATCTTGCTCTTACGCTGTCACTAATTGATCTAGTACCTACACCTAAACAAACATCACATTTATATATACTACTCTGAACTATCACTTGCTTTCTTCCATTGCATTTAGGGCATATAGCAGGGCTTAAAGATTCTTCTAGGGCTAAAGAAATTATGTTATACATGTCTTTATTACGTATAACTTTATTCCATTCAACCTTTGATGCTGCCCTTAAAAGGCTCCTAAAAATATGTGGCCTTTGCCAATACTCCATAGCATACTTTAGCCTTCCATATCTTGAGGCCTCGTTGCTAACTGTAGATAATATCATACACACGTCAGTCCAAGGAACTCTATTAGCAGGCCCCCAAATGCTAGGAGATTTAGGTGTAAGAGATTTCAGAGATTCCAAACCAGACATCTTTAAATAACTCCTTGTATGTTTCTGTTGTTGGTTTGTTATCTCCTATAGATTCTCCTAACTCAACATAGTTTTTAAACATTACACATGCTACCCTATTAAGGGAGCACCTTTTGAACCAGTTGCACTTAGTACAAGGAGGTTCCTCTGCCTTTATAGCTCTAACTAAATTAAACATTTGTCTATTCATCTTTAAGTTTATCCATAAAATCCTTTGCTCTAAATATTATTAATGTATCTTCAAATGAAGAACCCTTTTCCTTTAAGAACACAACTGCAGTCTTCCCTTCTCTTGATGAAGCGACAGCCTGAGCCATTGCATCCTTAATCCATAGAGGTATTTGCTTTCTATACTTACATTCAATAGAAAGATAATCACTTGTTACGTCTGGCGAATCTCCTCTTGTTCTCCCTGTTACTGGAACTCTAAGCGCCTGGTCCCCCAGCTCTCTTAAAAAAGCACCAACCCACCGCTCAAATTTTTTCCATGTCTTATCCATTGAAAAATTGAGGAGGTATTTCCTTTGTAGCATCAAGTGGCAGGTGATAAGTTCCCATTCTCCAGTTGTATGTTAGCTCGCCTATCCCACGCTTACCATCTTGTCTAAACCTAATCTTCTCTACGTGAACCTCGATAGAACACCCTTCTTCCTTCTGAAGATCACGCCAGATTACTATCCCATTATCCGATTTATCTCTCCATCTTGCCGACCCACTAATATCATACAGAGTAGGGATGGGATACTTTCCATTCTTGTCCCTATATAACTTAGCGGGGTGAGCAACAACCCATATGTGTATACCATACCTTCTACCGAACTGTCTTATTCTCTTTAATGCTATAGAAATATACTCTGTTTCTGTTTGATTTCCTTCTCTTGTGTGTTCCAACTCATTCCAAGGATCAATAATTAAACCACGTATACCCTTAGTTAAGACGAGCCTCTTCGCTGCCTCTAAAATTACATTAATAGACCACTCTTTATCATCACTAGGAAGTATCCAAGTAAAATGTTTAGTAAGCCAGCTCTTTCCCCTAGCTAAATCTTCCTTACTCATTCGTGGTGTTGGCCCATCAGTGAATGGTTGCCCTATATATTTTTCTAGCACTCGAGCCATGTGATCTTCTAATGGCTGGTTCTCTGGTGAGAATATAGCAAAGTTCCA
The DNA here is from genome assembly GCA_937890045.1 of uncultured archaeon. The sequence continues at coordinate 1,667 of CALBXV010000181.1, read as the reverse complement.
GCCATGTTTTTTAGCTATGTTTACCATTACCGCATCCATCCAGTTTGATTTACCACTACTAGGAATACCAGTAACAACAGTGAAAGCCCCCGGCCTAACTAAATAATATGGATCAATCGTTGTCCATCCTGTACTCACGCCTCGCTCTACACCACCATCATATAACCTATCTATTGATTCTGTGAGGTTGTCAGCATTATAAGTACCCGCTATGGGGTAAGGTTTGGCGTGTTCAATACACTCAGACAAAACTGTTTTTCCATACTTTACTAAAACATCATTAGAGTCCTTACATCCTTCAGGCCACACAACTTTGTGGCATCTGTCCTTACCCAATCTCCTTGATAGTTCTTCCTCCAGTTTATTTCCAGGCTCGTCATTATCAACGGCTATAATAAATTTATCTACACTCTTAAATTTTTCTGAGTGTAGCCAAGGGTCATTCAAGTAATCAAATTTAGATGAGTAGTCTGTGCTGTTAACAGGAGGGGCACCGTCTGGCACACTAAGACAGGTTCTAATACCAGCCTCCCATAAAGATAACTTATCTATCTCCCCCTCTACTATAACAACATTAATATTCTCACCTTCTATATCATCTATACCATAGAAGCATCGCTGTGCACCAGCCTCTAGTCGAAAGTTTTTCTTATGATCCCGATACTTAACATTAATTAACTCCCCATTCTTATAGTAAGGAAAAGCAATAGTCATAGTAAAATCTTCTAACTGTGGCATGTACACTTTCTTCTCGCTTACATCAGTTTCAACTAATGTAGTTTTACTTATACCCCTGTCCTTAAACCACTTAACTATAGTGGGTTTCAAGTTAGTTGTGGGCAATGGATCAGGCTTAACATACTTAGGCTTACGCCAGTGAAGCGCTGATGGCCCAACATTATCCTTACCATTAGCCAGGGTGCCAGCCCATCCGCAATGATGACACAACCAAATCCCCTCGTCTATATTAACAGACAGGCATGCAGCTTTCTTCTTTTTTCTCTGAGAAGAACAACTAGGACATTGGGTATGGGTTTGGCCAGACGTTGCTCTGCCTAGTTTAATACCAAAGTCCTCAAATGTTTTCATTTAGTTCCTCCATAGCTAACAACTTCTTCTTCGTTACCACCACCATCTCCGCCACCTTCCCCTAAAAGTGGAAGTCCTAATCTAGCCTTAGTGCTTTTAAGTTCTCTATATGCAAGGGCTAAAGATATTAAAGCATCAACTTCATCCCAATCTAAATGCAATATAACCTCATTACCTTCTAACTCAAGTATATAACTTTCTCCGCACCAGTGTAAATCCAACCCCTTATCTGTCCCATCTTCTCTCCAATCAAGGTCTAACATAATTCTCTCCTATATATTATACCACATTAAGGGCTAGCATCGGTAGCCCCACGCAACTCCCAGTATTCCTTATTCTTTTTAGGCATGCCTTTCTTACTTGGTTTAAGAACCGTAAACTTATCTGGATTTTTCTTCTTAAACTCCTCAACCTCATCATCACTCACTGCAGGCGGCTTCGTAGACATTACTTGACTTATAGGTTTCTTATCATTATCTTCGTGTGCCGGTAAAGCCTTACCCTTCGGTCCTGCAAATGTAGGGTATTGTTTCGCCCGTCTCCTTGCTGTTCGCCCCATTACCGCATCCTCGTTTTAG
>CALBXV010000180.1 GCA_937890045.1 uncultured archaeon | reverse complement strand
CTTGCCATGCATTCCATCCAAGTTGATGAGATTCAATCCATTGTTTCTGCATAGAGTAAGTACCTTCTACAACCCTACGAACTGTTTCCCACCATCTTTCATTTTTACCATTTTCTTTAACGCGAGAATATGTTCTCATATAAACTAATTCACCTAATCCATTAAAACCGAATGGTGGTTTTTTTCTTTTATACTTGTCTATAAAATTATCTGTTAATTTAAAAGACTCAAAATCACCATTTACCCCATTACCATTTACTACCATCAAAAAAACTCCTTGCTATAAAATTTTCTAAAACAAAATAAACTCTCACCTCTATTAAATATAATATATACAGAATAACCAAATAGAATATATACAAGTATATTATTCAAATCCCTCAACTGGGTCAAGTGGCTTATTTAAATCTTTATATTTATTTGACAGTTGTTTTCTAAGATATTCTTCTGAATTATCCATCTTATTTTGTTGTTCTTTACCCTTCATAGTTGTAGATTCAAATATTTCAATCTTACCAATATTAGTATTCATATTCATAGGATAAGTAAATCCATCCACCCCAAATCTATTTTTAATAGTATGGCATCTAGCAGTATGTGATATTTTATCTTCTACCTTCCTACTAACAGACATAACAAAATCTGCAATCATTACTTTACTATATGCCTCTGCTACCTTATCCGCTTCAATAATTTCCATTTCTAATGCAGAACGATTTGCTTGTGATGCTGTCCATATAGGAACTTCAAATTCTCCTGCTAATCCTCTTAAATCTTCATAAATATTCTCTAACACATGCCTTTTTTCAGTACCAATACCACTTAAAATATCTGCATAATCAACAATAACTAAATCTATATCAATTCCACTTAACTCTATTTGTTTCAAATGTGCACTTAAAGTTTGTACAGTTGCTGATTTTGTTGGAAAGTATTTAATGAGAAGTTTTCCTTCAATTGATTCTACTATTTTCCTTACTTCATCTTTATAAAATTTTATATTAGCTGTTGGTGTTCCACTAAATATAGTATCATATCTTAATCCAACATACTCTTGGTTTAATTCTAATGTATAATGTATTACAGATAGCCCCTTTTTACATATATTAGAAGCTATAGATTGTAACATCCAAGTTTTACCAATACCAGCAGGAGCAACAATTACACCTAATTCACCTTTACCTAATCCACCATCCATAACATCATTAATTACATCCCAAGGTGTTGAAATAGTACTCCTAGTACTTTTTGTTAATCTTTCTTCTATACCTACATTATAATCATGACCCAAATCTCTTTCAGACCCAGCCTTTAACGCCTCATCAATTATTTGTTTGATTCCACCATAATCTTTATTTTCCAATAAATCTATTGAACTAACAATAGCATCTTTTAATTTTTGATTTTTACAAAAATCCAATGTTTTTGATTTAATAAAATCTAAATCTGTAGAATCTAAATTTCTCCACACCTCTCTTAAATTTGAAATAACAGTTTCTTTTAAAACATCATTATCTATTTCTTGTATTTTAACTCTAAGAACTTCTAATGTTGGAACTCTTTTCCATTCCATATAATGTGCAATAATAGTTCCACATAAAAATTTATTTGCATCTGCTTCAAAATAACCTGATTTTAAAATATCATGAATAGTTTGAATAAAAATATTATCTTTTAATAAAGATGATAGAATCTTTACTTGAAATTGAGGCCCAAACTCTACAAAGGTTTCCTTATCACTCACCATATAACCTTTTCCTCTTTTCCAAATCTATTATTTCTTTCTTTTTTTTCTGATATCGTTCTTTAGCTTTTTTACAAATATTTTCTTTATTCCTTTGATAGTGTTCCATCTGCCATTTTCTTTGGGCATCTTTCTTTTCTTCTTCAGTATAATATTTCTTTTTACGACCCATTATTTATCTTCGCAAATCTATTTAAGTTTGTCCAATTTAACATTATCCAACTATCTAAATTAGGTAATGCACCAAACATCCTATCTTCTATAAACATTGTTTGGAATTTTGATTTTATTAATTCTTGTATTTTACCATTTACAACTCTATTAATTTTAAGTTTTGCACCACCACTTATATCCACCTCATGTAACTGCATCAATCTACGATTCAGAAACATTGTATCTCTTTGTTCTAAAATAGTTTTATAAAAATTTCCACTTTCGGTATCTTGTTTTGCTACTGCAGTTTTTATAATATCTTCAACACTATAATAAGAACCATCTTTCATAGCAGGAAAATTCTTTACAAGAGTTTTAGTTCCAATTCCTAATACTCCCTTTATATTATCTGATTGGTCGCCATCAAAGATTCTACACATTAGAAGATTATTGGGTGTTACACCATATTCTTCTTTAACCAGCTCGGGATTATATAGTTTCTTTTTGGTAGGCGACCATACAGATATTCTATCACTTACTAACTGCAAAAAATCCTTATCAGTTGACATTATAATAGATTTACTTTTGGGTAAGAGTTGTTTTGCGATATAGGCAATAACATCATCTGCTTCCACACTATCTACTGAAAGAATGGAAACTGGAAGCGTTTCTAAGTATTCAACGCAACGAGATAGTTGCATCATCATAGAATGACGTTCATCATCCATATTCTCATAATCGTTTACACGATTAAGTCGAATTTTCTTAGTTCTTCGTTTTGCCTTATATTCTGGATAAAGTTTACGACGGCGGGTAGACCCACCTTTACCATCAAATACTATGATGCATCTGGTGGGTCTTAACATTTTAATAGCATAACCAACTGACTTTAAAAAACCAACTATTCCCCCAATGTGAATTCCATCATCATTGAGAGTTGGTATAACACTAAAAACTCTAATAAAAGTATTTAGGCCATCTATAACCAGTATTTTATCGTTAGGTTCACCACCATCGATCTTCCCGCCATGCTTTTTTATCTGATTGAGTATAGATAAATATCTATCATTACTCATCAGAATCTTCTGATATCGTTATATCATCAATTCCAAAGTTTTTATCATATTTTAATATACATTTATCGCATATCAAATTATAACAATATTCTTTAAACTCAGTATCCTTTAATTGTTCTGACCAATCTTTAGATTGAAACTTTATTTCATTCCCTTGATGGTCATTCATCGTATACCAAGCACCACCTTGTTTTAACAATTTATGATCTTTTAATACTTGTAGCCAACTACCTTCATCATCAATACCACTCTCAAAGTACAAATTAAAATCGGCATGTCTCATTGGTGGCCCAAGTCTATTTTTAATTACTTGTGCCCTCATTTTCATACCTATAGTATTCTTTTTAGTATCTTTGATTTGACCAAGATTTTTCAATCTAATGCGAGTAGATGCATGAAATGGTAATGCTTTACCACCTGAAGTTGTCCAAGGATCTCCGAACATTACACCAAGTTTAGTACGAAGTTGATTTGTGAAAACTAATGCTATTTGTTGACGACCAATCATTTGAGTGATCTTTCTCATAGCTTTTGATATGATGATTGCTTTACTTGTAGCCCAACCATCTTTTTCAAAATCAGCTTCCATTTCTACTTTGGTAGATGCAGCTGCAATACTATCAACTAAAATAGTTACTAATCTATCTTTACTTGATTCCCGAACTTTTACAATAATTCGTTCAATTGCTTCGAAAATATCTTCAACTGTTTCTAAATGAAGATATAACATATTGCTAACATCTACACCAATAGTTTCAAGAAACTCCCTACTTACTGATGTTTCAGTATCCATATAAACTGCTACTCCACCTCTTTTTTGAGTTTGAGCAAGGATATGTGCCCCTATTAAAGATTTACCACTTGATTCTAAACCATTAATTTCAGAAATTCTACCAACTGCAATACCACCATTAGGTTTATTTGATATTGCTAAATCTAATAATGTAGATCCAGTTGATACAAAATCTTTAATATCAGTAGGTGTTGAATCTGATCCATCTAAAAAATAAGCAACTTTAGTATCTTTGAATTGTTTATTAAGATTATCAGCTAAGACACTTGCTAATTCATCTTTTACAGACATATTTTAACCTTTACTTGTTAAAGAGTTCATCAAATGCTTCTGATGCATTATCTGCAGTAGCGACTGTCTCCTGTAATGTTGAAGATGCAGTGGGTTTTTCTTTTTTATCTCCACTTTTTTCATCTTCATCTGAAGGATTTAACCATTCCTGTAATACACTAGCCAATTCATCATAAGATTGTTCTTGATAAATATCAGAAAGATTTTTCTGTTCTTCTGTTATTGATTGAAGAACTTTTTTATCTTCTGTAACTGTCGTTTGGTTTGGTTTTACACGAATAGTAGTTTTTGGAAATGATGCGCCAACTTCTTCAGCAGTTTTAAATTCCACTACAATATCTCTACCATTTACTGGATCTGTAATATCACCATAATCTGGATCTGCAATGATGGAAAGTAGTTCTTGATAAACTGTTTTTCCAAAACCCCAGAATTTAACTCCTTCATTTTCTTCACCACGAACTACAACTGGAGCGAAAGTTCTCATTTTTGCTTCTAACTTTCTACCCAATTTCCAATCATCTCTATTACCAGATGATTTTAGTTTATCAGCAAATTCTTCAATCGGGTCTGGACGACCAAATGATACAGGTGAAAGATAAGACTTTCTTCCTAGATCATAATGAAAGAAAAGCTCAATAAAGGGAGTTTCCTTATTATATTTATAAGGTACTATTCTAACTTGAGTTTTGCCTGGTTGTGGTTTCCAAAGATTTGTTGTACGAGTGTTTGTAGTTTGTAACTGATTAAGTCGTTTTTTAATCGCGTTAATATCCATTTTTTTATCTCCTATTAGTATTAATTAAATTTCAATTTTCATTTTGTAATGATGTAACCATCATTCTTAATAATATATATCAAGTAATTTTCAAAACCATCAAAGTTTTTTAAACAAAAAGTGGCTCGTTATTTTCAAGTTTGATAATATGGTGGAAACTGAAAATTTGAGCCACTTTTTAAAATTTTTTCCCACCTCCGTCCCTCTTTAGATACCATCCGATACACTAAATTTTTTAGGTGTAATTTAAAACACCAGTCTTTTTAATGGAGACCAACCTCTGTTTTATCTAGTGTATTTATAACTATGTCATCGTTATCCTCCGAGTTTTGAAATTTTGGGGGTGTGAAAATGCCATTTCACATTGATTCACTCTGATTTATTACTTCATATCTCGTTTCCGAAAGTTACTTCGATTCTCCTCAATGCTATTAACATCGTTTGAGCGGATACAACTCCTAACCAATTGCCTTAACCCTCAAAGAAAGGTTTATTCAGCCAGTTTACAGGGAGATTTCCTTTCGGGTACTCCCAATGAAGCGAAAAAGTAGGCTTCTTTTTCAAGTAGTTGTTGAACCAAACTCCCGCACGAAATGTCTTTCAGTATTACCAACATTTAGGTGAATACTCCTCTACCACAAGAGGGATTAGGATACTTTACAAGCCCTTAACGTAACCTGTTATTCGGTCAACCCCACACCAACATGCCTGCTGATGCGTTCCTATTTCAAATGTCAAAAAACTTTATCAGCCCATCATTATAGGCTGATAATATATATATAAACTAAATTTCCCAAAACGCATTTTATTTTTAGGAAATTTTAGAGCGGTGTTAGAGAATCGAACTCCACCTTCTTCGTTGGAAACGAAGTGTATCGCCTTTGATACTTCCACCGCAAATATATTAGGTGGTGGTGTTGAAGTAGAGACCGAGCTACGATGTACATTCAACACCTACAATTCTTATTTCAATTCAACGATCAGTGAATGAGGATTTTCTCTTAATCGGAATGGAAGTTACCAAAGAGAACGACTGTTAGCCACTACTCTTTCTTCCTTACATCTTCCCTCGGCCCTTAGTCAACTAGCCTACTTATTTAACGACTTAACGGGTTCAGAACTCTCTTAATAGAATTGTTACCTAATTTTCAAATATCGTTGCCAGGGTTTCAAATCGGTAGAAACCCCAAAACCACCACTTCGATTTCAGAGACTCGAAGCCCGTCTCATTATTAAGTGGGTTGGTATTCTTACGTTTCACTTAGCCCCGAAGGACCCACTTATTTGGGATTAGATGAGGACTCGAACCTCATAGTCATACAATGGTTAGTATAACACCCGTAGTCTATTACTAAGCCGTCGCCAGTAAGTCATCAACCGTCTAACCCTTCGAATACTTTGAGTAGTGGGGAAGTTCTGACGCCCCGTCGTTTGAGATTATCGCTCTAAGGTTTGTGGTGTTTATCCACTACTCTAAATCTTTTCATGCCGCTTTACGCCCTTTGCGACTTTTCAGTACTATATCTCTATAATCCCTTTTTTTGGGAGAGAAACGGGCTTTATCTAAGTATCAGTCATATCATTCATTTCTTATACTTGATCTTACAACAAAAAACCAGTACAAGTCAAGCTTTTTTTTCACTTTTTTTATTTTTTTTAATTTATTATTCCCAACCTTCAAGTTGATCTTACAACATAAAACCAGTACAAGTCAAGCTTTTTTTTAATTATTTTGCGCTTTTCCAGGTTGACAACTGTCAACCAGGGTTTTTGCTTTATATTAATTTCTACGCGTAACTCTTGCTCCTGAGTTAGAACTTGTAGAGCTACTACTGTTAGAAGGTGTATTATTACTTCTTGTATTTGTTACATTAGAACTATTAGTATAACCACTATTATTACTTGGTACACTATTAGGACTTCTTGTTCTTGTAATTCTTAAATTTGATGTATTTGATTTATCATCTCTTGTCCAAGTTCTTTGTTTCTTTTCTTTAATACCTGGAATCCAAACAGTATATGTTCCATCAAATATGTTATAGTTAACATAATCATTATAAATACCACCATAATAATATGGATTCCAATAACTATACTGATTACCATAATATCTATAAAACCGATTATACATCGTACCATATGCCATACCTAATGATTGTCCTGCTCCATCGTTAGCATATAAGGTAAGATTTGGTCTTACTCTTGCTACTGAATACTGATGAAATTCTTCTGTATCGGGTTCAGGATGAAACATAGAGAGTTGTGTATAACACCCCGATAGAGACAAGCTCCCAAAGATGAGTACACAACTCAATAATATGTTTTTAATATTCATTTACTAATAGTACCTGGTCTAAAGTATTCCACTGCAACCAATATAGCAAATACACATAATGAAATTATTTGATTTGTTTCCATTATTTTCTATCACCCATATATGGTTTACGTTTCATTGGATGTTTGTTATGCTGTCCTTGATGATATCCAATGTAATAAGCTACACCACCAACTACAAGTATACGAACTGCTGAACGAATTGCTCTTTTCTTATGCATCTTTTTCCGATTAGCCATAGCCATTCGTTTATCACCACGTTTCATATCACCGCGTTGTTTCCATGCTCTCATATCACTCTTGTCGTGTTTTCTAACGACCTTTTCATCTTTAGCTTCATCTTTAGATTCAGCTTCTTGTGCCACTAATGGTAACGCAAAAGCTAAAACTAAAATATATGAAAGTAATTTTCTCATATCCATTCTCCTGTATCTAACATAAAATCAAAGATAAATACTCCTACTAAATAAATAGTATTGAGGATGCGTTCTTTACGCATCCTTCTACGATTTATTTCTTTATGTAGATTTTCTATGAATTTTTCTGTATTTATCATCTCTATTATATTAGACTCCTCTAATTGAAAAAAGTTAAATTATACTTCTAATGCCCTTCTAAACCAACCAAAATAAAACCTCTCTAAATCAGGTTTCCTTGTTACCAAGTCAGCATAATATTTTACTCTATATGCCCTGACTCTTTGTAATTCTACATTTGATTTTTCAATTGCACCTAATGTTGCAGGACCCAATCCACCATCAACATCTAAACCAGCACCTTTTGCATTAGCTGCTCTTTGCAAAATTCTAACTGCCCTACTTTTACCTTGATTCACACACATATCAAAATAAATATGTTTCAAATTATCAGGTAATTTATCAACTTTATTTTTATCCCAATAAGTTTTTTTATAAATTTCTTTAGCACCTTCTTTTGTAAGGTTCTTAATATCTACATCAGGATGTGAACGTTTTGCTACGCCAAAATTAGTCTCTCCTCCTGGATCCTTAGGATCATTTACATAACCACCTTCGTGTTCTAATACTATTTCTATAATATCATCAAATTTGGTTAAAATTTCTTTACTTTCCATTTCTTTTTTTCCTCCAGATTTGGTTAATAACTCAATAATAAATTTAAATATCTCTTTGAGATTCATACTTACTTCTATCCCAAGTCTTAACATCTATAATTGTATAAATTCTAGTTGGTATTTTATTAAGGCCAGCTTCATTTGTTAACAACAAAGTATTCCTATAATGTTCCCAAGGAACTGGAAATGATTTATCCAATACACCACTATTCAAAGACCTAATTATTTCATTAAGTGCATTAATTGTATACAATGAATTTGATTGTTTCTTTCTATGCAACGAAATTGTATCTTGCACATTCTCTACAAAGTCTTCTTCAAATTCTACATTATAAGTACACATTAATTGATGAAAATCATTTTCATTCTGAAATACATAAACTTTATTGAATACAATTTCATTACAAGCAATAATTAAATCAACCGTATCATACAGTCTATTGCGTTTTGTGAATGTGCATAATAGTTGTGTTTTCATATTAAAGTCCTACATTAAAAGTAGCTGAACCACTTATATCAATACCCAATGCATCATAAAAATATGTTAATCCATTCTTAGCATATTCCTTTAGTTTTTTAATAACCTTATTAAAAATCTCAGAAAAAAACTTTTTAATAGAATCTAATATTTTTTTAGCTAATTTTTTAACTATGGATTTAAATTTATTAAAATACTGTTTACCTTTTTTTAATATTCCTTCTGTTAATAATTCTTTATTAGTTTCCTCACATAACTTATCAATTTCTTCATGTAATAACTTAGTTTGAATATTTAACATTTCATTAAAATCTTTTTGAAATACAGATACTTCTTTTTCATTTTCCTTACCAGAAACAACTAATCTTGCCGCTGTTGATTTACTTCTGCCAGTTGTTTTATATGATACATTCATCTTTACCTTAGAAGCATATTTAGAAGCCCAATCAGGTGTTATTTCTTGCCCTTCTTTTTGATTTACATTACCATCTAAACCAAATACCAATAATCTATTAGCAATTTCATCTTCAACACTTTCCAGTTTTGGAGTTCCAGAAAATTTATAATTTCCAGAAGCGGATTCATATATACACCACTTTTTAAATTCTTTATCTTTCCAAGCATTATCAAAAATTTTCTGTAAATTTTCATGTGTAATAGCTTGCTTAATTATTTGTTCTGCTTCATCTTTCAATTCTTTAGTTCCCATACTTTTAAGATATTCTGGAAAATATTTTGTCATTATTTCTTTAGATTTATCCTTTAACCCAGAAATAAACCAATTCTTAAATGTCTTTACTTTTCCTCTATGCCAAACATCAGCAGCCATAGCTTCTGCTTTAGCATGCTTTTCTATATCTCCATCACTATGTTCAGTTTTTAATTCTGATTTAATTTCAGGAACTCTTTTTTGTACATACCAATCAGAAAATCCTCTTCGTACATCTCCTGCAGTATTATCCGTATTTATTTTTTTAAAATCTGATTCTACTTTATCAATACAATCATCTATTACTGCACCAGCTTCTTTATTATTATGTTCTTCATAAAAAGCTTTTCCTGCTACAAACATACCTTTTGCTTCTGGGCCAGTTCCACTTCCTAACTGTGATCCACCCTTTTTCTTTAAAGATATTCTATGTTTTTTATCACCCAATATATCTGTTTTGGGTGTATTATCGGCAAATGGATTTGTTGGACTTTTCCCTTTTAAAGCTCCTGTATAAACTAACATTGGTCCGACATTACCTAATTTTTTTACTATTTTTTCTCCAATCTCTCCAACATGCTCTTCATATGTTTCATATTTAGATATGTCAACCCCAGCTGCATTTATTGCCTTATCTCTATCCATCCCCTTTGATTTATTATATTCAACACAAATGCCCATCTCATAAAATGCAGCATCTTTAGGAACACCAGCTTTACCACCACTTCCTTTGGATAATTTTAAAGTTCTACCAACACCATCATATTCAAAATATAATTGATACAATGAAGATTTCTGACTACCTCCAGGTGGTTTATTGCCTGGAGTAACAACTGTAACTTTTGTTGATAATGCCTTACCAACTTCCTTAGCAATAATATCTGGATTTGTATTTTTTATATTAGCTAAATTTTTATCAGTCCCCATAACACCCAATCCTAATTTACTTCCTAATTTTTTAACAATCAAATCTCTAACATCTTTAATATTAACTTCATGTAAAGTCTGTTTAGGATGTTTTATATTATGCAAAAATTCAGACCGTTCTTCCCAAGGCCAATTATAATCTATTAAAACCGATTCTAATAAATCTAAATCGCTATAACTTTTCAGATTCGGATATCCTGCATGGTCATCAATCAAGGACAGTCTATAAGACCATTCATTAATGATATCAGTTATATTTGTATTCATACTAATTTCTCTGTAATATCTATCATTTGATGATAATTAGTTCCTTTACTTACTTTTGTAGGATATTTACCAAATTGCTCAATGATATTTTTAACTACACCCAAAAACCCAGTTCCGTCTTTCATATTGAAATCAAATAAAAAACTATCGTAACTATATAATACCAACTTGCTCTCATAATCAAAATCCTTTAGATGAGAAATTAAATCGGTTAACATCCTCATATTATTTTCCGTTTCTGTCAATTGAATAAGATAGTTAAATAACTTATTCTTATTCATATTTGATAAATTCCGCTTATATATTCTTCTATTATAAATATCAGATTCAATAAAATCTTCTTTTTTATATACATCCCAATTTAAATTAATAAATTGTTGTACTTTCTTAAAAAATGGATTTGTTTTCGTAACTTTACCAGGAATTCTACCATACAAATATTTAAATGATAATGCTTTACTACCATCATAATCAGTACCATAATATTTAGCCATATGACTATGAGCAGAACCTTCTGGAAATTCATAACCAATTAAATCTCCAATCAATCTTAAATGATATGCATCATAATCAAATTCAACCAACATACCTTCTGCACCAAATCTACTTACATATGGTTTTCTACTACCATCTGTTTTATTTAGTGCTGCAAAGTTAGTACCACCAAATCTATTAGATGGTCTACCTGTAGAAGTATAAGGATTATATTCACTATAAACAATACCATCTAAAGTTTGTAATCCGTTGGATTCAATATATTGTAAATTTTCTAACACATCATTATTATATAAAAAATTAAGATGTTGTTTATATTTTTTAATTGTATCTTGAAGAACATTTGATATTTTACGACAATATTCTAATTGTTTTAAAATAGGAATAATAGTATTAATTTCATTTTTATTATAATATCTTAAATTAAAAAACCTGTGAGCATTGGTATCTATTTCAAAAATATCTAAAGGTTCATTTATTGCCATATAATGTAAAAAGTTCACATCACATACATTTTTAAATTTACCCAAATGTAATAATAACTTTTTATCATAAGTAAATTTTCGATTATTACAATCACTTAAATTCCAATAAAATTCAATTGGTAAGTTTTCCGATTCACTATGATTAAAAGGCAAGATATATTCATCGTTATCTTTAAGAAAAGAAACATAAATAAGTGAAATGGAATTTTTCTGGGGATGTGCTTTAGTATCAGATAAAATTGGAAGAAATATACAATCTTCCTTTCTGAACTTTTTATGAAATTGTCTATACTGATTTTCAGTATCTATGATCGACATATGAACTATAACCTTTATTATTAATATATATCAAACTAAATTACATTACTTCAATAAATTTTCGAACCTCTCTTTGAAGGTGTTCTTCTTTCTCCCGAACCTCTTTTTGAAACTGTTTTTCTTGCTCTCGAACTTCTTTGTTCTTTAACTCTCAACACTTCTCTACTAGTTGTTTTCTTTCTACCTTTAGTCTTTTTCTTACCAATAGATGCCCTCTTAGTTGATTTCTTAGGTCTTGATTTTGTAACTAATGGCATTGGACTTGGCCTTTGTATTGGAACAATAGATGGTATTTGTGGCATCTCAACTTCCATTGGCATTGGTGTTGGTTTTTTCTTTTTCACTACAACAGGTTTATCTCTTTTCTTTAATCTCTCTAACTTTTCTTTTACACTCTCTGATTGAATTGGTTCATCACCTTCCCATAGTTCTAACACATTTAAATTTCCACCTAAATTTGGAATTTCTTTTGAAGATAATTCTATTGCTGCTTTATTACTTTTTTCTATATCTTCTTTACTCCCACCCAATCTCCATTTAACAGAAGTTTTAAAATAATTTTTATGACTTACATTATAATCATCCTCACTTATTTCTACGGGAGCATCTTTAATATTACTTCTTAATTTAGCATAATACCTTCTAACAAAACCATTATCATAATCTTCATCAGATACCTCAAATTTATAAGGTTTTAAATATATATCACTACTTTTAATATTCAAGTTTGTATAAGTAAAATAATCACTCTGTTTACCATTTCTTTTAAACATTAATTTAGATTGTAAACCATGCATACCCTTTGTCATAAAATGTTCTTTCTTATCTACAGTATAATGAATATGATATGGCATATTTTTCTTAACTAAAGTTCCGTCTGAAAATTCAAATTCACCATCTCTTAAAGTAGTTTGATTACCAACTACTCTTTCTGTTATTTCAATTATTTTACTTATTGCTGACATTTTTATTGTTTAGCTTCTTTTTCTTGTTTAGATACTACATTATTTAAAATTGTTTGTGATAGTCTAATTTGCCCTGTTATATCAACATCCCACCCTTCTGCAGCAATTTTGTGAGTTATGTCTTTCACTTGAAATACTACTGTTTTTTTATATCTTACTGGAATAAAAGAAGTAGTAAATGCATGACCAGGTAATATTCCACCAATACCATCCATTGATAATGATAAATCTATTGGTAATAGTGCATCTTGATATTTTTTTGGTTGTGTTTTAGCTTCTGGATCAATTGGCGGAACAAGAGTTATAAGAGATTTCATAATTTCTTTATGTCTTTTTTTCATAACCCCATCTTCATCATAAATGTGTCTATGTACTGGTATAGATTTTCTAGTTTGAGATTGTTCAGAAAACCCCTGTATCATTTTTAAAAAATCTTCTTGATTTTGTTGATCAGTAGCACCAGTTTTATCAGTATCTTGTGTAGTAGTACCTGCATCAACATTTCTTTTTTGTTCCTCTTCATCTGTTTCAAATTCAATATCACCTAATGGGGGCCCATCTGTTAAAGTTAAATCTTTATTAGGATCTTCATAAGAATTTCCAAAATTAGGAAATTTCCAAGCAGCTGCAACAGGATATATAGATTGATCACTTTTATCACTACTCATATTTCCTATAGCACCACCTGTAACATTATCATCTGCACCACCTTCTTCTGGTGTTTGTTTATTTGAACCATACATAGCACTAACTGCCATTGCACTTGGAACTCTGCTTGTCATATTTTGAGCACTTACAAGACTACCCTCTGACCATACTTTAAACTCAAATAAATCTCCTGTTGCTTTACCAGTATCAAAATCTAATTTACTTTTACTATCTAATAATTGTTTTACACTTCTAGTAGTAAAATTTCTATCCACAACTTGTACAATGCGTTCATCGTCAGGAGAATTTACCACTTGAAAATCCCATAAATTATTTACTTCATCATTCATTTTTGAAAACATAGTTTTCAAACCAGCTTCTATAGTATCTGCATTCTGGAAACAATCTCTTATAAATTCCCAATGTAATAAAATATTTCTTAAATAACCACCATTAGTCCAATTATCTTTATCTACTGCAAATCTACTATTATCTTTAGTAAAATTATTTTTTATAACTGTTGCTAATTCACGAGTAAGTTCTTCATCAAAACTATCACCAGCACCTGCTATCATTACTTCTACCATATTTTTTACATCACCATATACTTCTGATAAAGATTCTTTCATTGTGTCAAATATCTCTGTTCCAACATCTTTAATAGCACCACTATAACCATCCCCCTCATCCCAAGCTTTACCTACTCTTTCTGTAACACCATCCATAGCTTCAAGCTCTAATGTCTGATTCAATGCTTCCTTTACATCAGACACACCAGTTTTTACTAATGTATCAGCAGGCCACTGTCCAGGTAAAATAAACTTTCTTCTATTTGGTGTGAGTAAAGCTTTGTGATTTCCAATAATTATACTTTCCTTAACAAAAGCGCCATCAACACTTTCATGAGACCTCGTAGATATACTTCTTATTTGAGCAAGGACTTCGCTTTCATTTCCACTATAATTACCATTACCATCTTTTTCTGCTTTTCCAACCTTTCCTAAAAATTTACTTAAAATATTATCTTCCATCCAACCCCAAGTAACATATGGACCAGCATCAGCATCACCCCTAAATAAAGAACCTTCTTTAGTGAAGTATACAATCCCCCTATCAGAAAATGTTTTATTTTGTACATACTTTTTTAATTGAGTATTTAATGTTTTTATATAGGTATTTAAATTTACTTTTGGTTTTAACACTACTGTTTTACCATCATTCTTTACAACTGGTTCATAATCACATTGTATTTCACTTTTAGTACTAGCACCAGTAATATTAACTCCCATAGATACTATATTTGTAGTACAATCAAATCCACCATCATCTCTCAATTGCCACTCAAAATTTTTAATAATACCTCTCATCATATCCATATTACCTTTTGAATCTAAAATCTTCTTTTTCATTCTCTTATATAACTTAGTTGCATCTAAATCCAAAAATTCATTCATTTCAAAAGAATTTCTTAATACTTCTGCATCCACCCATCCCCATTCTACTAATACAGATTTTCCAATAGATAAAAAGTGGGGAGTTAACCTATCTAAATCCTCTAAACTAAAACAACTCCATTTTATAGTGCCTTCTCTAATAGCTCTCATTCCACCTTTATAAGAAACATCAAGACTTTCTACTCCAGGCATAGGTCTAAAAGGATTATTTTGTACTTTAGCATTTTTTCCAGTTGAATCAAATTGGGGGGATGTATACATTTCTTCAAAACCATGTTTCATTTTCCACACATTATCTTCTTTCACCATTTCACCACCCATAAGCATTGCGCCATCGGGCATAGAATCTGTTTTAACAGGGGAAAATAATTTTATATATACAGTTCCAAGAGGATAAAATGTATATGAAGGATCAGAACCATCTCTTGTTACAGTACTGGAAGCACTTTTGTTAATAGAACTTTTCTTTAATGATTCTTCCCTCTCATGTAGCGATCGTCGAATCTCTTCAGGAATTGGAGTTAAATAAATACTCATATTCTATACCTATGTTTTTCATAACCCAGCAGATTCGGGCGAATTTAATTTTTCAAAATTTAGTAAAATTTCATCAATATCCATAGGTATTCGTAAATTTATTCCAGGCTCTAAACCAATATTACCACTTTCAACATGATCATTAGCTCTTGATATAATCCACCATAATGTATTATCACCATAATACTTATGTGCAAGATTATCAAGTCTATCTTTTTCTCTAGTCCAAATAAATTTATCATCATCACCAATTGGTATAATGGGATAAATAGTAGGTATATAAACCCTATTATCTAATTTATTTCTCTTTGTTTCTGTAGATTTATATCTATATGGCATTTACTACTCTCCTATCCAAATCCCGCAAGTCTTGATGCTTGTTCAGCAAATATATTCTGGGGTTTTGTAGTCTCTATATTTTTAGCAAAACTTTCATCTGAAATTTCACTATATAAAGTTTCATGAACAGCATTTCTTATAGGATATGTTGCTTCAGAATCTTCCATTGGATTCTTATCAAATAATTCACCAGAGGTAGCATTTAATTCTAACCAAGGTAATTCAAAATGTTTACCTATAGTAGATTGTTTATATTTACCAATATATCTAAAAGTACAAGTAGCTGCAATATGTTTTGGTAATTGCATTCCAGATTCTATTTCCCAAGTACTATTATCTGGAGTTGCTATAGATAAACTAGCTAAAAATCCTGGAGTCTTTTGATATAAATTCCCAATTGTAAGTTCAATAAACGGAGCTACAATTCTATCATTAGTCCAAGATGGATAACAAAGTCCCATTAAGTAATTTATTTTTTCCCAAAGAACTGGCAATTCCTGTTTTGTTTTAGGATAAATGTCAAAGTCAAAACTTATAGTTCTATCTACTCCTTTGTATACAAATACCTTATCTGGCCTTCCAACAAATCTTGTATCACCCCAATCTGGAGAAACACTATCGTTTATTCCACTTAATATTGCTCTAAAAATAATCCATTTACCATTTACTATATCTCTAAATTTAAATGGAATAAAATCTGCATCTGTATCATTAAATGAATCATCATCTTTACTTCCACCATAAGGAACTAAATTAATTTTATCAGCCAAATCATTTGCAAGTTTACCACTACTATCTATTTTCACTAATCCTAAAGTTTCATCTTTGGATTCCATTAACCCTAACTCATGTCTATTTGTAACTCCACCAATACCTTTACTCTTTTCTAATGCACTAAGTTGTTTCTTCTGTCTTTCCTTAAATGCACCAACTTCATCCCGTGCAACAGTTTTTATGGCTGAAAAACCCTTACCTATTTTATCTACAACTGCCTGTCCAGATGCAACTAATGATTCTTTAGAAATTTTTGATAAATCTGGTTTTTGAATTTTACCATCCTTATAATATTGATATCCCTTTTGAAGTTGTCCATATGCTAAAGAAGTATATCTATCTATTAATGCTTCTTTTAAACCACCTAAACTAATACCTTTATTTCTACCAAATGTAATACTATCTCTTTCTAGTCTATCTGCATCTTTAGCTGCTAAATCTAAACCACCACTAAATGATGGAATACCTCTACTAATACTTACAGGTGCTGAAGAAAATGGAAATAAATATTTATTTGGATTACCTAATAATAATCTTGTTTCTAATGCCATAGGAATTTTCGGTGGAGTAGCTTTAATTCCAAATGCTTCTACTTCATTTCCACCAATAGCATCTAATGCTTGAAATTTTATTCTTCCTGGAAAATTTAATCCACCAAACTTCAACAATGAAGTACTATCTTTAAATCTACCACCAAAAATAGGTTCTTTTCCTTCTAACAAACTAACAACAAATTTAGGAAGTTTGTCCTTAACTGCAGATACAAAATTTTCACCACTTATAACATCTTCATATTTGAAACCACCCAAGTGCCTATTTAAATGAACTGTTGGAACTATAGATGCTAATGAAAAGGGATTATAAATTTTTGTTTCTAATGTAGGACTAAGAGATTGAAGAATTCCCTGCTTCATTAAAAAGAACATACCTCTTTGTGAAAGTAAAAATCTAGAAGTTCTTGTTGCATCTGCAAAACTCCTATCTATCTGAGATGAAATACCATCTCTAAAAAACTCACTAGAAAGACCATCTACAAACCCAGCAACCTTACCTAAATACTTTCCAAAAACTTTTTCTGGATCATCCAATCCCCACCTATCACCAATTTTTCTAACAATAAATGGTTCTGCAGAATTAGCTCGAGGATCTAAAGTTTGCCCTATAGTTAATCCCTTTACTTGTCCTCTATAAAATTCTTCAAGTTCAGACGTTCTATGTTCTAAAGTAGCAACATTTCCATTTGCATCTATTGTAGTTGTACCTGTTGCAAAATATGGTGAACCAGTTCCTATTGTAGTTGTTGTTACTTCCGTTGTTGGTAGAAAATCATTAAAAAACTGAGTTCTTCCGATGAACTCAAAAGGTGCTTCAGTTAAATTTCTATCAAATGGTCTTGCAACTGAAATAGGTGGGTTTCCATATCTATGAATATAACCCACTTGTTGTTTTATTGATGAATATGTTTTCGGTAAATATCTTTGAACAGACCCTTGATTTTCTATAGGAATACCAGGTACTACCAATGGTGTTGGTTTTCTTTCAATAATATGAGATGAATCAACTAATGTAGAAAAAGTATCTTCTTCTCTTGGATAATAACTTACATATGTACTAATAGGTAATTCTGAATTGCCCCATGCACCTTCTGCTCTTGGTTCTATATTTAAAGATTTTTCAGTAACTATACCATAAATTAATGCTGAATTCATTCCTGCTATTGTATAAGAAATGGGTGTTTTTGCCAGTTGATTTTCAGGAGCAATAAACGAAGTTTCCATATTTGTCTTAAATCCTTCAGGTGGATCACCTGGGGGTATAAATCCTCTACCTCTCTTTTCTGCATCCATATAATCAACTTCACTACTACGAGGCCCAAATTTAGATTCCATCTTTTCTAAAGCAATTGGATCTGGTCTTACAAATTCTTTCTTACCACTTACTACTGTTGCAGAATGTCCATCACCAAATGATTGTGGTGA
The DNA here is from genome assembly GCA_937890045.1 of uncultured archaeon. Next base: position 2,108 of record CALBXV010000180.1, on the reverse strand, counting down.
TTGACTATCACCTATACCACTATAATTAGTCCATTTGAAGTTCTCTAAGTTTTGTGTTAAGTCAACTAAACCCATTATTTAACTCCCATTTCTCTAACCTCAGTCTTCACTCCACCCATTGTCGCAATCAATATATCCAGTTTTTCAAGTAAATCTTCATTATTAACTTTTATTCCTGCGGGATCTAATGGAATAACTGCTTCTGCTGTTCCTGCCTCTGCTACATTTACATTAGTTGGTGTAGTAAATATTCCACCATGTTGAGCTCCTACTGTTCCTTCAGTAGCAACTTCTCCACCACCACCACCACCAAAAAATGAGGCTAATTTCTTAGCACCAGACATAACTAATTTAATTCCTTCAATAATCATAAAAATTGGAAAAAATGCCAGTTTTAAATACGATGCAATTTTACCCGCATTATCAGAAAACCAAGCTTTTACTTTATCCCAATTCATTATCATAGCTACAATTCCTGCTATAAGTAATGATATTCCTAAAGTAGCAGCTGCCCAAAATAAATTTGCTGCTATTGTATTTATAACCCACATAGCTGCTTGTCCAAGCAATACTGCATTTGCAAGTACTAATCCAGTTACCAATCTTGCAATTCCAATAATACCCATAACTGTCCATTTTATCATCATAGGTAAAAGTGTTACTGCAAATATAACACCTATAATTTCTAAAATTGGTCTTAATTTAGTAAATAAACCAGTTACTGCAGCAAGTTTTTCTAAAAACCAAGTTACCATAGAAAATCTCTGATTTAATTTTTCTTGTTCTCTAACCATTTTACTTAATTCTTCTGTAGACAATCCAAATGCTTTTGCCATAGCTTGCCTTTGAAGTCTATTCATATTATTAAATTCCGCTTCACTTCCAAGTTGTTTTAAAACTTCTTTCTGCATCCCAGCTAAATCACCTTGAAGTGCTAATTGTCTAGCTCTATCAGAATTAATATTTCTACCTATCATCATAGAAGCTTCCATTTGAGCGTTTACAGATGATTCAAAGTCTAATAAACTATCAGCTATTTTAGCAACTGTACCTAAATTAAGTCCAAGTGCTCTTGCTTGCGTAGCAGCTTCAAAAATATTTGCACCACCATCTTTAGCAAAATCTGCAAATAATTCAGTTTGACTTGCTACATCTTTCATAACAGCAGCTGGTGCAACACCTTTAGCTTGAGCAAGTTCTCCTTGAAATTTTATTTGATTAAGTAATTGTTCTCTCGTTGATCCTGAAATACCTTCCATCCAACTAAGAAGCTTTGCTGCATCTGCTCCTGCAATACCTAATGTAGCATGCAATTTACCCATAGATTTTAATGTTTCTGTTGAAACATTATTAATATTACCAAATTCTTCCATAATTGCTGTTGCAGTTGCTTTAACTTCTGCTCCACTAATTCCCATAAATTTCAATGCAAAGCCTGCTTCCACTAAATTTCCTTGTAATTTAGCAGTTTGTTGATCAGTTGTTCCAAATTCTTTTTTAAGTTCTCTCATCACAAGAACCATTTTAACCATAAGTGCAACAACAGCAATTGCTGCCATTTGCATAGCTTTCATTGGATTCTTTTTTAGAATATTAATAAATTCCTTACCTTTTTTTGCCGCACCGGCTAAACCAGGAGCCAATGTTTCAAGATCCCCTTTCATTTCCCCTGAAGCATCTATTGCATCAGTACTAGCATTAGTAAAAGCTTTTTGTTGTTTAACATTACCTTCTAATACTCCTTTCAAAAGTTCTAATTTAGTTACTTCTTCATCTGCACCTTCTGCTTTAGCTTTTTGAATATCTTTATCTAGATTGTTAATCATTTTAATTTGTTTTCTTTGTTGGAATTGCATTCTTAATGTTTTAAAAACACCCATATCCCCTTTAGCCATTTTAATGTTTGTTTTTAATTGTGTATCTAAAACCTTTCCATAATTACGAGTTTGTTTGTCTTTAGATGTACCAAGTTGTAATAACAATTTTTCTCGAACTGTTTGATCCCCCATCATATCCAACGCTTTCTTTTCTTCTTTATTTAAATCACGAATTGTTTTTAATCGATCTCTTAAATTCTTTATAACCTTATTATTTTCCGCAGATATTTT
>CALBXV010000179.1 GCA_937890045.1 uncultured archaeon | reverse complement strand
AGAATATTTTTCAATTATTGAAAAAAATCAAATTATTAATCTTATAAAGATTGGTAGTAATTTAAAGAAGATTTCTGATAATAATATAGTTGATGATAAGGTAAATATTATATTAGATCAGATTTCTTTTGCTATATCTAATATTTATGATAAAAGATAACTTTAATTGTATTATAAATATAATAAAGAATAGAAACATTGATATAATAATATATGATATCATTGTGATATATTATGATAATAATTGATTTATATTTTCAATTATTTTCTGTTGTTATATTTATATTAATGTTATTAGTTTTAATTTATTATTTATCTAAAATTAACATATTAAATAAAGAAATAAATGATTCTAAGACTATTATACAAATAATTATAGGTGAATTAAAGCAAAGATTATATAATCAAGATCAGAAATTATTAGATCTTGATGTTAAATTAAATATTATTGATCTTAGAATAAATAAATTTTCTAATCAAATTAATAAAAGTATTATTAATAAATCAAAGGATACATTTAATACTGAAACAATAACAAAAGAGATATCACAACATCAAAGTATATCACAGAAAAAATCATTACTTACAGAAACAGAGAAAAGAATTTTAGATAGTTTATTATATAAAAAATGTACAGCGAATGAGTTACAGTTTTCATTAAATAAGACAAGAGAACATACTTCACGTTTATTAAATAAATTATTTCGTGAAGGATATATTATTAGAGATGATCTTAAGAAACCATATGTTTATGAATTATTAAATTAAAATGATATTACCTCTGAATAGGTATTATTTTTACTCTTCTATATAACCAGCCTGAAGCTACCCACTCTCTAACTAACAATTTTTTTTGTTCTAATCTTGATAAGTATGTAGAGATTGTACTTAATTTAATAGTCATATTAAATTCATCTTCATATGCTTCCAGTATATCTGTTGATGTAAATGAACCAAGAGGAAACTTATTTTCAATAAGATTATATAATTTTCCGAATGAAGTGTCTTTTGATAAATTTATTAATTTTTCAGTATCTTCTTTTTTATCAATTAATTCTACCATATCTATAATCTTTAAAATTTTATTACGTGATATAGAACCATTTAGGGATAAGGAGTAATTTCCACCTTCACCGTCACTGAACTCTATTTTTATTTTTTGTTTAGTCATTCTTCTAAACTTATTTTATTTTATAATTAACATATATAGAATAATTGTAGTGAAGTTGTGAACTAATAAGTTAATATATAATGACAAACAATGAGACAAATATTATTAATTAATATATTCACATTATGTTCACAACTTAATGGAAATATAATTGGGTAAATGACTAGTAAAAATCTCCAGTAGAAGTAATGGGGTTTAGACAGGAAACGTTCACTAAATTATAGTCTATATTAAGTTCCAATGGAAATAAAGGGGTCATATATTAAAGATATTAGTTTTTGTTTATATGTATTCACAAGTATATTACTGATTGATCTCTATTTTTTCTTCTGATATGGGTTTCCATATTTTTCTTACAAAAATATATACTAATATTGTACCAAATACTGTAGAAAGTATAAGTGATAATATAATCCATATCCAATTTCCTTCTATTGTGTCTAATGGAAGAAATGGTATTCCATATATTGTTGCTAATGTATTAGGAAGTAAAATTGCAGTCCCAATAATAGTTAACCATAATAAAACTGTTGTTAACCTATTTGATACAGCTTGTAAATTTGCTTGAAACATAGTTTGTAAGACAGACATACCACCAGCTAAAACTTCTAAAACATGTTCAGCCATAGATAATTGTCTATCTAAGTCAGCTAAAATGATATCAAATTTTACTAAAACATTTGAATCATCAGATACCATATCTGAATCGCCATATCTTAGAGAGTGAACAACATCACGAATAGCCCACACAGCGTTTAAAAATGTTAGAACTGATTGTTTTATGTTAAATATTTCTAAACTTAATTTTTTAGGAGATGTTTTACTTCTTGCAAGTTCTAATTGTATTAGTTCAGCTTGCTCAATTATCGTATGTAATGATTTAAAATTTCTTTCAGCTACTTCATCTATTACTCTAGCTAAAAGAAAAGTTTGTGGATCTTGCCAGGCACCGCCTATCGGTAATTTTTGCATAAAAGTATCTGAATATTGTGATAATCTCAATAAGTGTTCTGTGTACTCATCATGAATTGATATTAACCTATTTTTTGACAAATAAATTATTAATGGTGTAGTATTTACTTCTCCCTTTTCAACTCTAAGAATAGGTAACATTAGTCCTAATATATCATTTCTATCTTCATAATTAGATAGATATCCTGATAACAGAGTAGATGGAGTAATAGTTAATTTCATCTCAGAATATACAGATTCTAAACCTAATGATATATCCCCGATGATAAAATTAAGCCAACTTAACCTAGATCCTTTTGTAAAATCAATTGCTTGTGAAGAACTCTCTACAGTTGTTCTTGAAGGTTCGCCATTAGTTGAAATAGCTGATACAAAGATATGTTTTATCATTTCTTAACCCATTATTTTGATATTTTTTCTATACATACCCCTCTGTTTCTATTGGATATTAATAATTTTAATTAAAAAATATTTTCAATATCTAATTAACTCTTTTGTCTATATTAGTTTACTTATTATTCTTAATTATATATTATATAAACAAGAGCGGTCTCCATATATGTTAAAACATCATATTATTTTTCATTATATTACCAGTCTCCATAAGAAATGTAGGGGTGGAGTTTCTTTAATTCTTTATTAATTAATAAAGATGAGATAATATTGTTAAAAGAAGAAAATGAAAATATATTAGATAATATATTTAATAAAATATTAACAGGAAAAAAAATAATAATAGATCCTACAGTTTTAAACAACGATTATATACCAAACTATCTTCCTTTCAGAGAAAAACAAATAACTTCTATTGGACAATCACTTGCACTGATTCTAAAAGGGAATAAAAGTTCAAATTT
>CALBXV010000178.1 GCA_937890045.1 uncultured archaeon | reverse complement strand
GAACCACATAACATATATTGCGTAGAAAATAGATTTAAGTATGATAAAAAGTATAATGTTAAACATTATTTTATAAGAAATGAGGAAATTGTAAAGTATTCTGATGCAGTTATTGCATTTATTACTGATGGGGAAATGTCTTCAGGAACAAATAATACTATAGGTCATGCTAAAAGACATAAGAAAAAATATATACTAATTTCTTAGTATATTCATATTTATATATATACATGAATGGAGTTACTACATATGGAAAGTAAATTAACGTCGGTTAAAGTTCTTACCGATTTATATAAAAAATTCAAAACTAAGAGCATAGAGGATGAGTTTACACTTCAAAAATTGGTAAATCGCTCAATGGACTTATATTGTCATGATATGAGTTTTGAAAAAGTTATCAATGAATATTCAAACTTAATACAAAGCGGCAGTAGATACTAATGCCAAAGAAGAAAATTCTCTTACTGTCAGATGACCTACGAATGTCTAGCGGGGTTGGAACAATGTCAAGAGAATTTGTCATGGGAACTATACATCATTACGATTGGGTACAGTTAGGTGGTGCTATAAAACATCCTGAAGAGGGCAAAGTTGTAGACATGAATGAATCTGTTAGAGAAGAAACAGGTGTTGAAGATGCTAATCTTAAAATATTTCCTATCAATGGGTATGGTAATGAAGAGTTAATAAGACAATTAATGTTTCACGAACGACCCGATGCCATTTTGCATTATACCGATCCAAGATTTTGGCAGTGGTTATATCAAATGGAACATGAAATTAGACAAAATATACCTATTTTTTATTATAATATATGGGATGATTTACCTTATCCATTTTATAATGAAAACTATTATGAATCTTGTGATTTGATTATGAACATATCTAGACAGACAGATAATATTGTTAGGAATGTTTGTAGGAATAAACCAAGAACTGATTGGGATTGTACTTATATTCCTCATGGTATAAATGAGAAATGGTTTCATCCTATAGATAAAAGTCATGAAGACTATTCAAATTTACAAAAGTTTAGAAATCATATTTTTAATAATAAAGATTATAAATTTGTAGTTTTTTGGAATAACAGAAATATTCGTAGAAAATTGCCTGGTGATGTTGTTATGGCATTCAAGACATTATGTGAAATGGTAGGTGAAGAAAATTATAAACATTGTGCATTAATTATGCACACATCACCTATAGACGATAATGGTACAGATTTACCTAAACTTATAGATCATTTATTACCTGCCAATATGGGAGATAATATATATTTTTCACATGATAAGTTAGATAATAAACAAATGAATTTTATGGTTAATATAGCGGATGTAACAATTAATATAGCATCTAATGAGGGATTTGGATTAGGTACTTGCGAATCATTGATGGCAGGAACACCAATTGTTGTGAATGTTACAGGTGGATTACAAGATCAATGTGGGTTTAAAAAGGAAGATGGTTCGTATCTTACTGTAGACGATTATACAGATGAATTTCAATCAAATCATACAGGTCGTTATAAAGATCATGGTGAATGGGTAAAACCTATATGGCCCGCTTGTCGTTCACTACAAGGTTCACCACCTACACCATATATTTTTGATGATAGACCAAAATTTGAAGAAGCAGGAGAAGCTTTGAAATATTGGTATGATATGACACCTGAGAAGAGAAAAGAATGTGGTTTAAAAGGTATGGAATTTGTTAAACGTGAGGATATTGGTATGACGGCGGAACATATGAGTAACAGATTTATAAAAGATATGGATACTGCATTTGATAAATGGGAACGACGTAAACGATACGCCATGTATAAGGTATAGGAGTTAGAATGACAAAACCTTTTATTTTATTTCAAGCACCAGTAGCAACAAGAAGTGGTTATGGTGCACATAGTAGAGATTTAGTTTTAGAGTTATTAAAAACTGATAAGTATGATATTAAAATAGCATCACTTCGTTGGGGAAATACACCAATGAATGCGTTAAATTCAAAGAATCCAGATGATAAGTTAATACTTGATAATTTATTAGATAGTCCTGAATTACCTAGACAACCAGATTTAGGTATTCAAGTAACAGTTCCAAATGAATTTAATCCCATTGGTAAAAAGAATCTTGGAATTACTGCAGGTCTTGAATCAACTGCTATACCAAAACATTGGATAGATGGTTTTGATAGAATGGATTTAAATATTGTACCTTCTCAATTTGTAAAAAAAGTTTGTGAGTCAACGGAATATGAAGAAAATAGAGATGGAGAAACTACTCGTAAAGGTATAAAAATTCAGAAGCCAGTAGAAGTTTTATTTGAGGGTTACGATGAAAATGTTTATGGCAAAACCAATAAGTTCAGTCCAGAAATAGTAAAAGAGTTTAATAATATAAGAGAAAATTTTTGTTTTTTGTTTGTAGGGCATTGGTTACAAGGAAATATGGGTGAAGATAGAAAAGATGTTGGTATGTTAATTAAGACATTCTTAGAAACTTTTAAAAATAAAGGTAAAAAGAAGAGACCAGCACTAATTGTAAAAACAGGTGGTGCTACATTTTCAGTAATAGATAGAGAAGAAGTTCTTGATAAGATTAGGTCAATTAAAAAATCAGTTGATGCTAAGATAATGCCTAATATTTATTTTATACATGGAGATTTTGATGATGATGAGATGAATCAACTGTATAACCACCCTAAAGTAAAAGCACATATTACTTTTACACACGGTGAAGGATTTGGTCGTCCACTACTTGAGGCATCATTAAGTGGTAAACCTATTATATTTCCTAATTGGAGCGGTCATGTAGATTTCTTACCACCAAGTTTAAAGACGGCATTAAAGGGTAGTGTAATACAAACACCAAAAAGAGCATTTCCAAAGGAAATGTTTGTTGATGGTATGGGTTGGTATGGAATTGATTATAATAATGCAACTAATGTTATGAGAGATGTGTTTTTAAACTATAAAAAATATACACCAATATTTAATCAGTTAGCTAAGTCAAATAAAGCTAAGTTTACAAGAACTATAATGGGAAAGAAATTGGTAGAGATAGTTGATAGTATGGTTGGTGAAATTCCACAAGAAGTTAGTTTGAAGTTACCAAAATTGAAAAAGATTAGTGGTGGACAGACAGGTGCTATTAAACCACCACCACAAAGTATAAAATTACCTAAATTAAGGAAAATGTAATGGAAAGAGTAATAGTATGTTCTGTATGTAAAGATATGGATTCGTGTTTTGAAGAGATACAAGATAATTTTAGTAGTTTTATGTGTTTCAATTGTGGTTATATGAGTGATACGAGATATAGAGCAGGTAGTGTTGAGTTATTGGATAATTTAAACAAGAGTCCACAATTGATACAAGATTTGCAGTATCATGATGAACAAAAAGATATAGTTTGGTTTCCTTGTGTTATTAATATGGGAGAATTAGGAGTAATTTATCCCGATGAAGACCTACAAGAGAAAGCTGCGTTTAGAGCTAAAGAAAAGAAAAGTTATGTTTGGAAATATGCTAAAGTTGTGGATGTTCCTGAAGATGAACGTGAAAAGTATAATAATTATGATAAGAGACTTGATGTAGAAAATGCACAAGTCTATGATAAACATGAATTTTTAAACGCTTGTCAAGATATGGGTATAATTAAGGATTTGAAAGATGGCATTTCTACCCCGACATAGATCAAGAATACTGAATAGAGTTCCCGTTTCAAAAAGTACATTAAGAAATGGAACTATAATTGAGTTTCGTTATCAGAAAAAAGATGGTACAGGTGGTTTATATATGGCTATTGTTTTGAGTGTGTGGCCACCCGCAGGTGGTATTACACAAAAAAAGGTTCACGCATTATCTTTAGATGAGGTTTCAGATAATAGATTAATGAGATTTGTTAAACAAATTGGAAGACCATCTTTGGATGAAGATGTTAGAACAAAAACTGAACAAGAAATAAGTAAGTTTATTTTACCAAAAGGTCGTTCAGCACCAAAAAGATTTTATAAAATAAAGTTAGATAAGATACCAGGTATGACAGCAGGAGCATATAGAACATTTCACTTAAAAAATATGAGTCAAATAAGACTTATAGATTATGATTTTGAAAACGTTGTACCTGAAAGGTTTATGGGTCAAATAAGTGAAGATTAGTTATGCAATTACAGTTTGTAATGAATTACAAGAGCTCAAAAAGTTAGTTACTTTTTTATTGGATCATAAGAGAAAAGATGATGAGATAGTTATAACTTATGATTCCAATAATGGTAATGAAGAAGTAGAGGATTATCTTAGATATAATCATATTAATGCAGGTCCTTGTGAACCTGGCTATGATATTCAATTTGTTTGGGAAGGTTTTGAGTTTAAAGGAAACTTTTCAGATTTAAAAAATCATACGAAATCAATGTGTAGTGGAGATTATATATTTCATTTAGACGCAGATGAATATCCACATGAAATATTAATGGAACAATTACCAAGTATAATAGAAATGAATGATGTAGATTTAATATGGGTGCCAAGAGTAAATACAGTAACAGGTATTAATGATGAATGGATACAAAAGTGGGGTTGGAGAGTTAGTGAAAAAGGTTGGGTAAATTATCCTGATTACCAAGCAAGAGTTTTTATAAATAAAGAGGATATTAAATGGAAAGGAAAAGTACATGAGGTTATAGGTGGATGTAAAACATATGCACATTTACCACCACATGAAGAGTTATCATTATATCATCCTAAAACAATAGAGAAACAGATAAAACAGAATGAACTTTACCAAAGTTTATGAATTTGAATCTTTAATCGGAGATACTTATGGTGTTTTCAAATATGAAGATTTAGATTTTAATAGTTACAAACAAGTCAAACATAAAGATAGTCGTTGGGGAGAAGAAAATCACAATAGAACTATCTATCAGACAGATGAATACTTTGTCAAAGTATGGGATGAAGATTATATCAGAGCAAACACATTACAAAGTGCATTCGCAAGTGGTTTTTATGACAGTACAATTGTACCAAATTTTGTTGGTATAATATATGATGAAAATGATATTTGTAGAGGTTATATAACTAAAGAATCTACACCATCAGAAGAACATTTTGAAGAACTTTTCAAAAGAATAAAATTAAAAACTATAAATACTAATTACTTTACTTACGATTTTTGTAAAAACCACACATATGAATTTGAAGGAAAGCCAACTCTAATAGATTTAGAAGGAATATATCATATAGACGAGTACACTAATCTAAATAAACATCACTACGAAACTTATCTTTCAGCTGGAAATTTTATAGAGGATAATACTTATAAAACATTTATTGAAAACTTATTGATTACAGTACCAATCAACTTAGAATATTTTCTGAATATGGAGTTACAACATGGTAGTGGTGGTAAAGAGATTATACATAATGACAAACAAATCAAAACTGTAAGAGAAGCTTTAGAATATTTTTCGAATAAGAATAATGTAAAAGAAACTGAAAAGAAAGTTAATAAAGAAAATCATCAATATTGGAATGGTATGTGGGCTGAATTTAGAAATGATGTTCAAGGTCATCACGAAAGAGGTTGGGTGAATATGACTAAAGAATATTATGATTCTTTAGAACCAATGACTGATGAAGAAATAAAGATAACTTTGATTGATGATCCTGTTAATTTTGATGGTGGGTGGATAAAACATAGTTATCATAGAGCAGTTGCTATGATTGGTAGATTAATTAATGGTAAAAAATATATTCCATTTCATATGCTGAAGCATAAGATTTATGAAACAAAGACAGGTAATAAAAATTGTATAGATACGGTAGATTATATAAATTATATTGAAATGATGGATGTAATGGGATTTCCAAGAGAAGAGTATGCAATTTGTAATAGTGCTATCTTAGCAGTTATGGGTGTTGATGCAAGAAAGAATAAGAATGGTGATTTAGATTTAGTCTTCAGTAGTAAGTTAAGAAAACAAATTGAAGATGAGAATATAGAGTTACCAAAAGAGATACATCCATTTGGTAAAGATAGTGATAAGTTTAGATTCTTTGGTTGTAAGGATGATGATGATTTGGTATATAACTATAGTGTAAACATTAATGGATATAATTTCGCAGAACCAAGATTCTATTTTAGTAGAATGCATATGTTAAAACCATCAGCACATAGAAGTTTAGAAGAGAATAGAAAGATAAAAGAAGAAGGTAAAAAAGGTGTTGAAAAATTTATTGAAATGGAAAGTTACAAAGGTTATCCGTTTAATGAAATAACTGAAGAACAATGGGGATTTGATTTGATAAAGGATGTTGGATAATGTTATATATACTTACAGTACATTTCAAAGATAAGTGGATAGATATTCAGAAAAGACAATTAGAAAGATTTATATCAGAACCATATAAAGTTTATACAAGATTAGGTGATGGAGTAAAACAAGGTACTACTACAGTAAATTATGAAAAGAATAAACATAAGTTTGACGGTGCTATACCAGGAGCAGGACACGTGTCTGAATCATTTGGTAAAATTATAGATTATATAACAAAGAATGAAGAAATAAAATCAACTGATAAGATACTATTGTTGGATTCAGATGCTTTTCCAATAGTATCCATATCAGATTTTATGAATGAGAAGTTAAAAGAGTATCCATTTATAGCAGTACAAGAACCAATGCACGAGTGGGATAGAAACCCATTGTATATAATACCACACTATTGCTTTATGATGTTTAAAGCTAAACATATTTTAGAGGATAACTTAACTGATTGTCTTAGAGAAATTATTGTAGATAAAAATAGTAATTGGTGGTATGGAATTGTACAATGGTTAACAGAACGTGGATATGATTACTACCCATTAACAAGAAGTAATAAAGAAGATTTACATGAATTATATTATGGAATTTATAATGATATGGTTTATCATCATTGGGCAGGCTCAAGGAATATGATTACAAGGCCAGATAGAATGAGAGCTCAACATTCGGGAGAGGATGTTGAAGATATAGCAAAAGAAAACCACGAAGTGTCAAATCAAGTTTTTGAGAGAGTATCAAGTGAAACAGATATAGATAATATGATGGCATATTTGAAAGGTGAGTATGAAGAGAATAACTAATATAGATACGTTATCAGCATACTTCGATAGACTGATAACAGAAAACATAAAGTTGTTTTTCTTTAAGAAAGAGAAAGACTTACAAAAGATACACCATCAAGAGGTAGCAATTGATATGATTAGAGAAAAGATATCACAATTACTACAAGAGACTTTCGATACAGGCGAATATCAGTACGTTGGTGAGAAGAGAACTTTTGATTCAAGTTCTATTGTAGAAGAGTTAGAAGATTTGGTTACTAATGATATTCATATTGGTGAATCGGATAGAGCTAGACTTAGAATTGCACAGATGGAAGATAAAAGATTAAGAAAAGCAAATGAGGGTAGAGCTAAGAATAAGAATCAAATAGACATTTTGTTTAAGGATATGGTTGAGGTAAAAAAATGAATATATTAATCACAGGTGTAGCAGGTTTACTTGGTTCAAGATTAGCAGATTGGATACAAAAGAATACAGAACATACTGTTATTGGTATTGATGACATGAGTGGTGGTTATAAAGAAAATGTACCAACAGGTGTTATATTGTATGAATTAAATTTATGTACACAAGAATATGTTGAAAAAGTATTCATGGAAGAAGATATTGATATAGTTTATCATTTCGCAGCATATGCAGCAGAAGGTTTAAGTCCATTTATTAGAAATTATAATTATAAAAATAATTTATTAGCATCAGCTAATTTAATTACTTGTTCAATAAAGTATGATGTAAAAAGATTTGTTTTTGCAAGTTCTATGTCAGTATATGGTAATATATATGAACCACCATTTGATGAAGATATGCCACCTCAACCAATGGATCCATATGGTATTGCAAAGTTCTCAGTCGAACAAGATTTAAGAGTTGCTTATGATCAACACAGGCTACCTTACACTATAGTTAGACCACATAACTTTTATGGTAGAAATCAAAACATATGGGATAAGTATAGAAATGTATTAGGTATATGGATGTGGCAAATATTAAATGGTTATTCACCAACAATATTTGGTGATGGTTCTCAAGTTAGAGCATTCAGTTATGTAGATGATTCATTAGAACCATTTTGGAAGGCTTCACAAAAAGATGAATGTATTGGTGAGATAATTAATCTTGGTGGAATAAATGAATATACAATACAAGAAGCTTGTGATATTTTATTAGAAGTTACAGAAACAGATTTACAGCCAGACTATTATGAGATGAGACATGAAGCACACTATGCTTATTCTACATATGAAAAGTCAGTTAAGATGTTAGATTTTAGACATTTAACAGATTTGGATAAAGGATTAGTTAAAATGTGGGAGTGGGCTAAACAACAACTAAATAGAGATAGATTTATTTGGGAGAATTATGAATTAGAAAAAGGAATTTATTCCTATTGGAAAAATGAAGAAGATAGTAATAGCACCAGTATTTAACGATACACATCTTGTAAAGTTACAGATACCAAATATAATTAAGTCAATTAATCCTGATTATATTTTGTATAATGAGGGTATGTTCCCAAGTGGTCCTGAAAGTAATACCTTTGTTACTAACCATTTTCTACAGACTTATACTTTAGATGGTAAGAGAGGTTTTGATTATGAAGAACTTCAAGATGTTATTTCAGATGCACAAAAGGAATATAAAGATACAAAGATAATGTTAAATCCAATGGATTATATGTCTACAGACGCACCAACTAATTATTATGTTGGTTGTAATAATTTTAATGATTTTGGTGTAGAGGTAGAAGAGGGTGATTTGATATTTCCATATGAGGGAGATGTATTTCATCACGAAGATGATGCTGATACAATAGAAGAAGTATGTAACAAGTTAGAACCAAATCAAGGATTGAAAACTATTTGGGTTGACTTTGTAGCAAATCAATATTATGCAGAAGAGAAGACATTAAAACCATTCTTCAAGGCTGAGACAGGTAGACAAAGAAGATTTGTTATCAAGTATGGAACTCCTGATTATTACAAAAATGTATTGTTAAATTTTATGACACAAAAATACGATATGTTAGAAGACTTAGAAATGATAACTTATCATTATGCTTGGTTCAGACCTGGTAAGTATGCTGAGATGAGAATGCACCAATTGAATAGAGATCATAACTATTGGAGTTTCTTTCAAGAAGCATTAAAACAAATAGCGGCATTTAATTATAAAAGGATAAGAATTAGACCAAATCCACCTCTCGACCCAAAGTTAACTCATGCTTGGATAAGGTTTTGTGATTTCGACCATCCTGAGGATATTAAATCACATTCAAATTATTGTGAAATATTAGATGAAGAAGTAGTAGATAGAATTATAAAAGAAGAAAAAGAGTTTTATGGCTAAAAATATTATATTCATTCCATGTGTTCCATCCAAACACTTATCAGACGTAGATGATTATAAGGACTATTCACTAAATACTTGGAAACATTATGCACATAGAATTGGTGCAGAGTTGATGATAATGGATACGCCATTAAGAGATCCTGATATGATGAAAATATGTTGGCAAAGATGGTATGTTCATGATATATTAGAAAGTAATGATATAGAATATGATAATATCTTTATGGTGGATGTAGATACTATGGTTAGGTGGGATGCACCTGATATATTTGAAAGGTATTCTAATGATAAGTTAAGAGCTTGTGTTGATAATGATAATTTAGGTTGGTTGAAGGCAAGTATAGAAGGATACCAACATATGTTTACTGGTGTTGAATTAGATTGGGAAACTTATTTTAATTGTGGTGCAATACTAATGAGTAAGAAACATAAGGATTTGTGTAAAGAGATTACTACTTTTTATGAAGAGAATGAATCACACTTATTGGATTTACAACATAATACTTTAAAGAAAGGTTCAGATCAAACACCTGTAAATTATATATTGAATGGTGATAAATGGAAATATGAACTATTACCAAAGAAGTGGAATTTAACCCACATGAATAGAAAAGAAGTATTACATGATTTTTTATTTACAGATATTGCTTGGGTGTGGCATTTTAATGGGTTTGATAAAGCATTAAGAAAACAAGTTATGTATTCTTTTTGGGATTATTATAGAGGAAATTATGAAATTAAAAAATAAATATGTTATTGGAACTCATGTTATGTTCTATGAGATAGATATGATAGAAGAGTTTATAGAAAGTTGTGCTAATGCACTTGATGGAATAGATAATCCTGAGAATGTTACTTTCGATTTTTGTTTGAATTTATCTCAGTATTTTGAGAAGTTTGATACTGATACAAGAAGAGTTGAGATAATATCTAAATGGCATGAAATTATAAATACCTTAGATGAAATAGGTGTAGAGGTAGATACAGATTACTATGAGAATGATGATAAACCATATTGTATTGGTGATTATCGTAGAGATTTAAATAGCAAATATTGCATGGATAATGATTTTGTTATTTGGGGAGAATCAGATTGTTTACTACCAAGAGAGTTATTTGTATGTTTAGAAGAGGTTAGTAGATATGCAGAATCACAAAACATAAATAAATACATTACAACTTTTGGTGTAAGAAAAATGTGGGATGATAGCTGGGCTATGTTACAACATCCTAAGTTTGATGATGCTACATACCATGAAATGCACCATGATACTTGGCAAGATGATCCTTCAAGTATATGGTATACAATGAGTAAGGAAGAAATGTATGAAATCAACGATGAATCTGAAGATATAGAATTGATTACACTCAACTCACCAAGATTTGATGGAAGTGGATTGGTTATATCTACAGACTTAATCAAAAATGGTTGTAATGTTCCGCATGGTGTTTGGTCATGTGGGGAAGATACTGCATTTCAGAATATAGTTAAAAGAATTATGGGTAGTGCTTATACTCAATTTGTGGTTAGAAATATACTTAAAGTTCATAATAGAAATCACCCAAAGAAGAGAGAGTATGTTAAAGGTGAAGAGAATATGAAAACAAACAAAGAAAAGAGAAAGTCTAATGAAAGGTGGATGAAAAACCATGAGACTTGTCAGTATAATTTAGACAATGTGTTAGGTCAAAATCAGAATAAATTTAGGAAAATAGGAGAAGATGATGGCTAAACAGAGGAAGTGGCTACCAACATTAGGAGAATTAATAGATAGACTTAGTATACATCAGTTGAAGGAAGTTTTTATACCTGAAAATAAAGATAACTATGCAAAAGAGATGAATGATATGGTTCATGATATTGATATGATACTTAAAGAACATAAAGGTGAAATAACAGGAGAAGTTATCAGAGCTATAGTTGTATTATCACAAATGAATCTACATATTTGGCATAACGAATCACAAGTTAGACAAGGTAAAAAAGGTACAGATAATCTTATGTTAACTCATGGATTAAATGGAATTAGAAATACTGCTATTAATAAGATTATGGAAGTAGTTGGTGGAAGAAAAGATTTCAAGGTTGATTGTATCGCATCTGATTTTAAAGATTGGGAAGTATCATGGTAAAAGTTTCCATAATAGGAAAAGGTAAGTTTGGTAGTAAGATAGAAAATACTATTAAAGATATGGTTCAGTTTGTAGAACCAAATGATGCAGATTGGATTATTATATCTACACCAAATGATTTACACGCTGAACACGTAGAGTATTGGTTAACTCAAAGAAAGAATGTATTCTGTGAAAAACCATTAGCACTTTCTAAAAGAACTGCTGAAGGATTATTTTCTCTTGCTGATTTCTTTAGTGTTAGACTCTATGTTGATGATGTACTTTATTGGATTAAAGAGTTGAATATAGATGTAGAAGGTAATACAAGTTGGAATTGGAAGAAGTATGGTTCTTTTAATGCAAATATTATTGATAATTTGGCATATCATGATTTTTATATGTGGGTCGGTTCAGATGACTTTGAAATAAAAGATGTGAAAGTACCACAATATAGTAGGAATGGTATGTATGTTAACATTACTTTAGAAGATGGTAGAACCGCTATATTTGAATACGATATATTAAGTGATGATTATTCACATACAGTACATAATGGTTGGAATGAAACTACATTAGAATATTCAGAAGATAGTGCATTAAAAGATATGTTTGGTTGTGTATTAGTTGATGAAGTGAGATGGCCAGGCGGTGGAGGTCCAACTGTTAACTTTGAGGATAACAGAAAACGAACATTAAATGCAATCAAACTATGTGAAGCAGTAAAGAAAGAGGCTCTTCCAAAAGTATTAGTAGTGGGTGGTGGAATATTTGGAACGACAGCAAGTGTGGCATTAGCAACATCAGGATTCAATGTAACCTTACATGAAGAGCTAGATAGTATAATGAAATGTGCTTCAGACATAAACCAATACAGGTTACATAGAGGATACCACTATCCAAGAAGTAAAGAGACTGCACAAGAATGTTTAGATGGATTGAAATCGTTCAAAAGAAAGTATGGAGTTAGTGTAGTCAATGGAGATGTAAATCATTTTTATGCTATATCATCTCGTGATTCATTGGTATCAAATGAAGATTATATAAAGTTTGTAGAAGAAATGGGATTAGATTATAATATATGTGAACCATTTCTTGGAACAGATTTAACTATTGAAGTAGATGAAGAATTATTCGATAGTGAGAAACTTAGAGTACAAGTTACACAGAAGATGAAAGGTGCTGGTGTCAATGTAGTTCTCAACAAACATACTACAAAAGAAGACTTTGATGATTATGATTATGTTGTGATTGCTACATACTCAAAGTTAAATGAGTTGTTGGATGATAAGATACAATATCAGTATGAAGTGATTGAGAAACCTGTAGTTAAGTTGCCAGAGTGGTATAAAAATAAAAGTGTAGTTGTAATGGATGGTCCCTTTATGTGTTTCGATCCATATAAAGATGGATATCATGTTTTGGGTCATGTTGAACACGCAATACATTCTACTAATGTGGGAGATTATCCAATGGTGTTAAATAAACATATTGTTGGGTATTTAAACAATGGTATTATTCATAATCCAAAGGTTACTAAGATAAATAAGTTCATAGAAGCTGGTATGGAATTCTTTGAAGACTTTGATAAGTTAGAACACATTGGTTCTATGTTTACTATCAGAACTGTATTACCATATAGAGATGAAGATGACGCAAGACCAACTATTGTTAATCAAGTAGCTCACAATGTTTATACTATATTTTCAGGTAAGATAGGAACTTGTGTTGAAGCAGCTAATAAATTAGTAGAAAGGTTGAAAGTAGCCGTATGAATTTTGTTGTTATTATATTAATTATCTTGGCTACTAATTTTATTGGATCATCTAATTTTGGAGAACCGATTTGTCCAAGAATATGTGGAGTAGAACACAAACATAAAGCACATAAAAAAGATTATGATTGTGGACAAGAAATTTGTATACATATGTTAAAGAAATAAATGAAAAATATAGTTTTTATACCAAACATTGATTTAGGAAATGGTAGATCTACACCTTATCAATATTCAGTAAAGAGTTGGCAGAAGTGGTGTGATAACCACGATGTTGAATTATTAGAGTGGACTGATACAATTATGGATCACAATAACTTCCCAATCATTTATCAGAGAGAATGGGTGTTTGATATATTAGAACATAACGATATAGATTATGACCAAGTATTGATTATTGATGCAGATACTATAGTTCATCCTGATTGTCCTAACTTTTTTGAGAGAACTAACCACGAATATACTGCAGTAGTTAACAATGGTTGTTTCGAATGGGTTACACGAAGTATAAATGCTTGGGGTGAGTTTATGTTTCCTGATGTAGAGAAACCAAAGGTGTGGGAGTATTTTAATACAGGTTTTATTATAGCTAACAAGAAACATAAACCATTTTTTAAAACAATACAAGAGTTTTATTTAGAGAATGTAGAACGACTGTATGAGATTAGGAATAACGAGAGGTATGAGAACTTAGCAATACCTGGAGTTGGTCAAACTTGTGTTAACTTTTTGGTAAAGAAACATAATATTAAAATGACTTATTTACCTGAAAGATTTAATTTAACAGACTTGTATAGAAAAGATATGTTACATATCCCAGGTCAGAGTTGGTGGCCAGATAAACTTATTTATGAAGATACAGGTTATATATTTCATTTTAATGCTATACCACAAAACGATAGACACGTAGAGTATTGGATGAAAAGAACTTATGAGGAGTGGTATAAATGAAACAATTATTAACTTTTGGGTGTAGTTTTACAGATGGACAAGACGGTGTTGGTTGGCCAACTCGTTTAGCAGAATTAATGGGGAGAGAACTTACAAATTATGGTAAGGGATCTGCAGGCAATTTTTATATTTCTAGCAAGATAGTAGAAGCGGTATCAAAGTTAGAGGAACAGGATGTTTATATAGTTGTAATGTGGTCGGGTATAGATAGAGAGGATTTGGTTGTAAATAAATATGAACATAATTTTACTAATGAAGAAGCTATGGAACTTGGTTATACAAATACAGATATCACAAATGCATCGGGAGATTGGTTTCATAGTGGAGGATTGCCAATACCAAAACCAACCAAACATAGCTTAGGTATTACTGATTATACTAGTGGTTCAAGATTTTTTGAATGGTTTTGGGGGACATTTTTTAAAAACTATCACACTTTCGAGAATTCTTATCTTAAATCATTAAACAATATGCTGACTACACAAAATCTATTAAAATTAAAAAATATTCCATATAAATTTGTAACTTTCAAAGACATATTTTCACATTCATTTGGTAAGTATAAATCAGCAGAACCATTTGAAAACTTAATAGATTGGGATAAATTTCATTTTGAACAGATAGGTAAGAAAAAATTTTGTGGAGAAGCTGAATGGGTTAGGTGGAATAAGTTGACAGTTGCGGAAGATCATGTTCATCCAACTATAGAATCACATTATAAATATGCAGAGCATCTATATGAAATTCTTTGATGGACAATTTGTAGGAGAAAACAAACAGTATTCTACTTATCAAGAATGGTTTGAATATATGAAACAACATTTTTTATATGACAGTTGGGACATTCTTACAGAGAATACTATTGTATATCCACATTTAGAATCCATGTATACTTTAGATTTAGAAAGTATTTTTAGAGATGATCTTTTCAAGTTGACATATGAAGAACTTTTAAAATCAGATAAAAAGTTTATAACAATAGTAGAACCCACAGAATCAATATGGAGATATGAAGAATTTAGGACTGAAGATGGTTTAGAGTGTAATGTTATAAGATATATTCATTTGATGTGCGAAAGAACTTCAGTACCACAAGATAAGATTTTATTTATAACGAATGATTTGAATTGTAGGGAAGCATATGATGAGTGGTTTGAATACCATAACTTTGATAGTAAAATAAATTTACTTGGTTATCCAATGTACATTAATATACTATTATCAAATTATAGAGAAAAGGGGTTAAAAGAAGTAAAACCAAAAAATCCAAATAAAACATTCATTTCATTATTTGGTAGAAGAGATGAGTATAGAGAAAGAATGTATAACTATATTGTAAAAAGTGAGTCATTAAATAATAAGAGTTATGTATCTAATATGGCATTAAATAAGTTATTACCAAATAGTCATGTAGATATGGATAAATTTCAAAAAGAGGTTGAAAACGGAATAACTACAGAGTCAGATTTTGAAACAGATGTTTTAGAACAATATTATAATGATTCATATTTTTCACTTATACCAGAATCCGCTAATTTTTTACCAATGAATAACCCTACAGGATTCAAAACACCAACAGTATTTTTATCAGAAAAGTTAACAAGAGCAATTTATCACGGACACCCATTTCTTATATGGAGTTACCCAGGTGTTTTGAAACAATTAAAAGAATGGGGATTTCATACATTTTCAGAAATATTTGATGAGAGTTATGATGAGATAGAAGATGTAGGTGATAGATGTAATGCTATTTTGTCAGAACTTAAAAGAGTTAGTCAGTTGGATTGGAAAAATATGGATTTGAAAAGTAAGTTAGAGCACAATTGTAAAATATTATTGGAATTTAAGAAGCCAACTGAAATATTTATACAAGAGTTGAAAGGTTTATATTCATAATGAAAGTAGCATTCTTTACAGAAATGGGTTGGGAAGGCAAAGTAGACAGAACAACTCATAACAATATGAGAACAGAGTTTGCATGGATGTCTACATTAGACGCTGACCATTATAATATTCATGCGCCAACGTTAAAACAAGACTATGATTTGGGTATTGTTATAGTTCCTAAATCTAATCCAGAAATAAACCTAAAACCCTTAAAACAACAAATAAACCTAAAACCCTTAAAACAACATTGTGATAAGATAGCAATACAGCAAGAAGGTCCTCATTGGTATTTTCAAGATTATCCATTGACACATCAATTTCATTTTCATAATCATTTGATGGAAACGGATTATATTTTCTGTCATAATGAAGTTGATAAAAAATATTATGAGGGAATAACAAATAAACCTGTATTTGTTAATAGAAGTTTAATGTTACCTGAAGACTTAGTTCCAAGAAGTGAGTGGGGTGATGCAGTTATAATTGGTGGTAACTTTGTAAGTTGGTATGGTGGATTTGATTCATATATGGTAGCAAGTATATTTCAGCCAGAAATGCAGATTTATGCACCATCAATGGGTAGAAAACAGAAGATGGAAAATCAGATAGAAGATATAAAATATCTACCTTATCAGTTATGGAAAGATTGGATAAATACTTTGTCTCAATTTCATGTGGGAATACATATGATGAGAACACACGCAGCAGGAACATTTGCTATGAATTGTGCATTTCATGGTATTCCTTGTATTGGTTATAAAGGGTTAGATACACAAGAGATTTTACATCCTTCATTAAGTGTTGAGTTAAGTGATATAAAAGAAGCTCGAAGATTAGCAGTTAGGTTGAAAGAGGAAGATGGTTTTTATGATGAGTGTTCTAGAATTTCTCGAACAAGATATGAAGATGAATATTCAGAGGAAGAGTGGTTAAAAAGATTTAATGATTTTTGGAGTACAACATGAGAGCATTAGTTACAGGTGGTGCTGGTTTTGTAGGCACTAATTTAATAGAAAGATTAAGTAATAATAATCATATAGAATATTGTGAAAATATAATAGTTTCAATAGATGACTATTCTACAGGGTTAAAAGAAAATGAGCAAGGTTGCCCTGGTGTAGAATATTTTGATGGAGACATAGCTAACATAACAGATTATTCTACTATGATACAAGATTGCGATATAATATTTCATTTAGCAGCCAAACCAAGAATACAACCATCATTCAAAACACCTACAGAATCTTTACAGAGTAATGTTGTGGGAACTCAAAATATTTTAGAGTGGGCTAGAAATAATGGAAATATTCCTGTAGTATATGCAGGTTCTTCATCAACACATGGAGATAAATACTTTAACCCATATACATTTACAAAGTGGCAAGGTGAAGAGTTGTGTAAAATGTATACTAAGATATATGATTTACCCGTTATTATATGTAGATTTTATAATGTTTATGGGCCACATCAACTTACAGAGGGTGAATATTGTACAGTTATTGGTATATTTGAAAATTTATATAAAAAGAATAAACTATTCACAATTACAGATGATGGAGAACAACGAAGAGATTTTACTCATGTTGATGATATAGTAGATGGGTTGATAAGAGTAAGTAATCGTTTAACTTTATTTAAAGGGGGACATATTACAGGTGAAGAGTTTGAATTTGGTAGAGGTAAAAACTATTCTATCAATGAGATAGCTGATGCTTTTGGTGAAGGTTATCCAAGAAAATATATCTCAAAAAGAGATGGTGAGATGAGAGAAACTTTGTGTATTGATAAAAAAGCTAGAAAAGAATTGGGTTGGAAACCAACAAAGGACGTGATACAATGGATAAAATTAGTTTCATAATCCCTTCAAGAGATAATCTAAGATATCTCAAGTGGGCATATGAAGGATTAAGAAAGAATTGCAGTAAACAACATCAGATTTGTTTGGCTGATGATGCATCAACCGATGGAACTTGGGAGTGGATGGTTGAAGAAAAAAAGAAGAATAAAAATTTAACAATATATAGAAATGAAGGTCCTAATAGATTAGGTTTAACTGTTTTGTATGATTATTTAGCTGAAGATTTTGCTATCAATGATATACTTATGTTTTTCCATGCAGATATGTATCCATCTAAAGGTATGGATAAAAAAATATTGAGAAGATTGGAAAGGGGAACTGTAGTGTGTGCTACAAGAATTGAACCACCATTACATCCTGATGGACCTGAAAAAGTAATAGATGATTTAGGTTTTGAGCCAGAAGAATTCGATGAAAAAAAATTCAATCAAACAGTTAGGTTATACAGTAGGGATGATTTTACAGATGGAGTATTTGCGCCTTGGGCAATACATAAAGAAGATTATTTTGATGTTGGTGGACACGATCAATTATTTATACCACAATCAAGAGAAGATAGTGATTTATTTAATAGATTTTATTTGAATGGATATCAGTTTAGGCAGATATGGGATGGTATGGTATATCACTTAACAAGTCGTGGTAGTAGATTTAGAGATGGAGTTGGTAAAGATAGTGAAGAATGGAAATATTCTAATCGTAGAAATGAAAGAAATTTTATTCGCAAGTGGGGAACTATAGTACATCATTCAGAAATGATGAAACCTGTAGTATTTCCAAAATATGATATAGGTATTGTAGTTAAAAATTGTAATCTTAGTTTATTAGTAGAGTTAGAACCCTGGTGTAACAATGTTTATACTGATTTAAATGCAGAAGAAATAAGAAAATATATAGAAGCTGAGCAACCACATACTCAATTTGATTTGAAAAAGAAAATATTATATCATTCTTCACCAATAACAAATGATGTTATTGTACGATTTGATATGAACGAATTGACAGAAGCTAAGGCTATGTTTATATCACAAATATCAATGACACTTTTTGAACATAAAGATGTAGGAGAGTTTAAGTTTGATATTTTTTCCATAAAAGTTAAGACTTTAGAATATGAAATGAAATCATTAGTTAAAACTAAACCATTAAAAGAGTACAATTTTAAATTATGACATACTATTTATTATTGGAAGAAGATACTGAACAAGATGCTTTGTTCAGCAGTAATATCTTAGGAGAAGAAAGTTTTGGTAAATTTTGGCCAGATGAAGGGTTAAAAGCGTTGTACACTATGATGAATCAAAAACCACACCTATTATCACAGGTAGTCGTTAAAAACGAGAAAAATGAAAAACTCACACTCGAAGAGTTTTTAGACGTAATATCCACATTAAAAATTGAAAAAGAAAAGGCTTGACTTGTATAGTATTTTAGTATTATCTTGCAAATTGTATATGGAGAAATGTGATGAGTAATGATTATTGGGAATATGAACATTTAGAAGATGAATTACATGAACAAAATATTCGTGATAAAAAACAAAATAAAACAAAAAAACACACTTTAGAGGAATGGTCTAAAGTGGAAGACAAAATACAAAAAAAAGGACATAAAAAATATGTTAAAAATAAGCGTAGACAAGCTCGCCGCTAAAATAATAGCATTAACTTTACTATTCGTAGTAGGTTGTGAAGATAAGTATGAACCTATTGTTTATGATTTTGAGTTATATACAGAATCATTAACATTAGATGATAATGGATATTTCCATTTTGATTTGGAAGAAGGTATAGCCAATTCATTTACAAGTAGGACACTATTTGTAGCAAATCCAAATAATCCAAATATACAGAAAGTTGTATTTAGTGCTTCACACTATTGGTTACTTGGGGACACTTTGGGTTATATAGTACACGATGGATATACAGAAAACTTAGTTTATGTTAGTTATGATACTACTTATATAACACAATTTAATGGATTTGAAGTACCAATAATTAATAGTGCTAGTTATACAAACACGGATGGTTTAGCTTTTTCTTGGGCAGCAATTCCATATAGTATGGTAGGTGATACTATTTATATTAAAGCAGAATACTTTGATGAGTATGAATGGCTTGAATATGAAAAAACGATTGGAGTAGTAGTAGAGTAATGAAATTTAATCTTGTCAATAAACGCACTAAAGAAATTATCTCAACTGTAGATTTGTCGGATGATATTGGTGTTAGTGGGGCAAGAACATATTTTATAGGAATAAAAAAATTAAGTGATGAAAAATTTGATGAGTTATGGGAAGTAAAGGGAACAACATATAAATATCCCAGGTGGTGGGAAGAGGAAAAATCAATAATTGATGAGGAAATGAAATTGTTATGATAGAAATAATATGTTATATTTTGATAGGCGCTATGTTAGGTGTAATGTCAATGGCATTATTAAGTGCTAATAAATACAGTAGATATAGTTCAAGAGTTCGTGAGTTAGAACACGAAATAAAAACATTAAAACAAAGAGGTCGTAAACCTCAACCAAAGAAGAAGCCCGCTAGGAGACGTAATGCCTAAACAGGGAGTTGATCCTTTTCGTAAAAAACCCATTCCAAAGGGTAGAATACAATGGGCTATATCAAATACTAAATCTTTGATGGCAGCTTCTCGGCTGTTACAAGTATCATATAATACATTTAAAAAGTATGCTAAACTGTATGATTTATTTCATCAGAATAAAAATGCAACAGGTATTGGTATATCTAAGGGACCAAAAGGTTCAAGTCAAGTAAAAATGGATAGAATTTTTAGTGGGCATCATCCCAACTATCCACATTATAGATTACAGGAAAGATTGTTGAAAGAGGGATACGCATCTCAAGAATGTAGTAATTGTGGGCATGATGAAGTTAGAAAATCAGATATGACTAGTCCATTACTACTATGTTTTTTTGATAATGACCCAAAAAATCATAAGCTAGAAAATTTATATTTGTTGTGTTATAATTGTTTTTATTTATTAAAACCAGGTGGTCGTTTACTTAACACACCATCTAATGTAGTTAGGTTGAGAAACAAAATGTTAGAAGCGTTAGGTCCTACACCCTTAGAAGAGCAAGAAGAGAGAGTAGCATATACATTAGGTGATGTAGTTCAAGAAGAAAAAACAGATTTAATGAATCCATCACGTTCAATTGAAGATAAATAGCCGTTTTTATTTTTAAGCTATATTTATATTAGTATAGTGGATAACAATTTAACGGAGTCAAACATTGAACGGACAAGATAAAAAAGATTTAAGTGTCATATTAGAAATATTGGAACATCACGATACTCGTCAAAAAGAGATGAGAGATGACATTAAATTTATCAAAGAAAATTTATTTGATCCACACACAGGTTTGTGGGCAGAGTCTAAACAGAATACTCAGTTTAGAAAGGATACTACAAAGTGGCGCGGTGTAATAGGTGCAGGTTTTGTAGGGTTATTCATGAAACATATTTATGATATGTTTAATTAATTAAAAAATAAAAAGGTTACATATGTCAATAAAATATGTAGTTTCTTGTGGTTGTAGTTGGGCTCATGGTATGGGTTCAACAGCAAAAGAAGTAACAAGAGTATCTGCATTATTCTCTAAAAGATATAACGCAAGAGATATAAACATATCCAGAGAAGGTGGCAGCAATCAAAGAATTCTCAGGAAAATCATAGAGTGGATTTCAAATAATCAAGAAAAATTAAACGAAACATTTTTTTTAATAGGATTAACCGAAATGTCCCGTTATGAATATTGGGATGATATAACTTCAGAATGGACTCGATCGTGCGGTTCACCAAAATCATCATTTGCTGAAAGAAGGCAAGATTATGAAAAATTAAGGCTTTCATTTATACAGAATAGAGAAATAGATCATCAAAAAACTGGTAATATAGTACTATCTTTATTAGGAATTTTTAAGAAATATAATACTAAGCATTTAATATATGATGCACGAGGTGCATATAATTCAGTCTTCCGCTCGGAAAAAATAATGGAACACTATGAATTACCAGAACCGTTTGAACCAAGCAAATGTTGGGATTTGATTCATCAAGATAAACATTATTATTCAGAACAGGGTTGGGATGAATTTTGTGGTGGTCTTAATAGTAATAATAGTTTGTGGGGTGGTTCGAGAATTCTAAATGATATGACTAATAAAATAAGAAAAGATAAAAAAGGAATGTATGCACATAATGATTGTGGACATCCTAACGCAGAAGCAAATAGATTATGGTATGAGATACTTGTAAAGTACGCCGAGAAGCAAAATATTTTGTAAATAAAACAATTCGTAGTAATAAAATAAAACTACGATGATATATATTATTGGAGTTAGCAAAAATCTTTTTAACCAGAGAAAAATGATTGAATAAAAAAATAGTTATCGTCGGCTTAATATTTTTAATCGCCCCGATATTCACGTATTGGGAATACCGATTCACCCCCGACATACAAGATGTCGAGGGATTCCTACCTATCAACACCCAAAGCGTCTCATCTTATAGCGTCTCATCTTATAGCGTCTCATCTTATAGCGTCTCATCTAAAACTTTATCTCGTGGCGTCTCAACTTTATCTCGTAGCCCTCACCACGTCAGACTCGTTTCGATTACTAATAACGGATCATCACCCGAAATGGTATGGTTAGTACAATGAGCGTAGCTAAAATTTGGTTAAGATTATGGTGGATTGGTATAGGTTTAATAGTTATCAGAGCTAGACTTATTGTTCAACGTCTTAGATGGACACTTGAAGATGAGTATAGCATATGGAAGAAAGGTAGACATACAGAACCAGCAAGAGTAGCAGATACTATTGCTATACCAACGCCAAAGCAAACCAAAGAAAATCACGAAGGACAAGTAGATTATACCTCAGCGCCTTACATAGGTCACGGCTCAAGTGGTAAATTCTACGACTCTTCATTCAACGACGATAGTACCACAAACCAACACGATATATAGATATATATATACAAACTCTTACCGAGTAATCTGCTCCGCTCTAAATTTTAAAGCGCCAATACCCGAACAGTCCATAACTCTGATGGGCTCACAAAGCACACAAATCATTGAATCCTGAAGGATAAATACACTCGCCACTATTATGCTTATATGATATAATATAGGAAAAAAGCTACAGGAGAGTAGAGGATGCGCTCTCTTAATGATACTATAAGCGTCTTACATATCATCCATATCCTACCCTTTTAACCCACCACTACCCACAAATATGATAGATTCATATGGCCTGGGAGTAAAAAATATAATACCTCACTACTAATTTTGCTTAGCGCGTGTGTGTCGCGCGCCATTTCCTGCCAGTAGGGGGGCTTTTCTACGCTAATGTAGCACGGTAGCCAATCCAAGCGCTATAGTATGACATTTTGACATACCCAGGCGCTAGGATTATATCACCGCCCGCCAAATTTTTTTGAGAAAAGGCTTGACTTATATAGCGTTTCTTTCGTATATTCGTAGTATCATGTAGTATATAGCCCACTTGAAAGGCAGCGCTGTCTAACCTGGTAATATACGCACCCTGCCTGAGAAAGTCAAGCTTTATTTTCATTATTTTGGCAAAAGCGGTTGATAATAGTGTATTTATAGCATATGAAAGGAGTTATCAACCGCTTCTGTCTAAAGTATAGCATAAACCTATACAGGGACCCCCAAATATTCCGCGCGGTACGCTAAAAAGAAAATAGTGAAGAAAAGGCTTGACACGTACCTGGTTTATGTGTTATATTAGGGTATAATAATGAGGTTATATACTTGACTTAGATAAAGCCCGCTCCATGAAATAAGGGAATAGTACTGAAAAGCGGCAAAGGGCGTAAAGCCGCATGAAAAAAGAATGGTATTTCAACGCTTTAGTTGATACTTATTCTTAGAAGGTTTTCATTACGTCAGGTTCTTATTCCTTTCTACCTGACATACGGTGGGTGGCTATGAAATACTCGGAATCTAGTTCGAACTAGATTTATACAGCCGCCCACCAAAAAAAATTAGAAGGTTTGCGGTGGAAGTATCAAGAGAGATACGCTATTCGTCCAGAATAGAAGGTGCAGTGCGATTCTGTAACACCGCTCTAACTGAGTAGTATATTACTCACTTGAGTAGTATTTTACTCACTATATTGGAATAGGTAAAACGAAAGAAAGGCGGTACGCTAAAAAATAATGAGCGCAAACTTACGAAGTATAATAGAGATAGATAAAGAGATACAGCAAGAAATCGTGCAAGATCTAATAAGTGGTATATTCTATACAGAATGCGACGACGAAACGCTTGAAATTGCTCTGCAAGCGATGTTTGAGTCTCCACAGACAAAAGCGTATTGGCGCTCAACGGGAGTGATTTTGGGGGACGGGTAGGCAATTACTCGTGAATCGCAAAGTATGACAAAATGACAGGCTCGCCTTACCTGTACTCGTATCGAGGAGAAATTTTGAGGGATATGAAAATGATATATCAAGTCTTATCACAAGTGATAAAAGCCTTACGCAAAACAGCGATTACCTTACACAATAGCGTCGTAACTGTAGTGAATAAGTGTATTTCTTTGTTTCACAGTACTCATATGAGAATATTTGAGTTGGCGTTATATAATAATCAGCGTAAGTGTAAGTATAATAGTGTATTTAACGGAGATAAAAATGATTAATAAAAAACAAGAATGGGATAAAAATAAAAAGGCAGGAATTCCACATGCCGTTTTTGATAATTTTTTAGATGAAGAAACTTGTTTAAAAATATATGAGGAATGTATTAACGCACCGAAAGGTGGGTGGACAGTTTTCACTCGGGCTGGTTCTCGTATGGAAGAGTTTAATGATTTAATCTCGTGCCCTACAGCACACCAAGTTACATATGACTTGATGCATTCGGGTGAGATGTTGTATGACTTAGAACAACTGACAGGTGTAGTAGGATTAATACCAGACC
>CALBXV010000177.1 GCA_937890045.1 uncultured archaeon | reverse complement strand
CCTCTTTGGACAAAAGATGCTGGACAAGAAGTTAGATTATTTAATAATTTAGACATTGGTGGAGAGACAGCAGTAGGTACAACAGCATAACCAAGTCTCCAGCCAGTCATAGCATATTTCTTAGAGAAACCATCAATTAAAATAACATTATCAAGGTTATCAACAAAATTTAATGGAGAAAAATGTTTTTCATTATCAAAAATTATGGAACTATATAATTCATCAGATATTACATATAAATTATGATCTACGGCAATTTCAGTTATACCTTTAACATCATCTTTGGTTAAGATAGATCCACACGGATTACCTGGACTATTAATTACTATTCCAATAGTTTTATCATTAATTAATTCATTAACATTTTCAGGAGTCATTCTAAAATCAAATTCATCTTTTAAATTACATGAAATAGCTTTTCCACCAGCAAAATTTGTTGCAGATTCATATGCAGGATAACCAGGATCAGGGAAAATAATTTCAGTATTATTTTCAGTAACAGTAACAATACTACCAAATACAGCTTCTTTTCCTCCAACAGTAACTAATACATTATTAGAATCAATATTTGTATCATAAGTTTTAGAAACAGAATTAGCAATAGCAGTTCTTAATTCAGGAAGACCTGGAGTGGGAGTATAATGAGTATCACCATTATTTAGAGCAGTTATAGCAGCATCAACAATATGTTTTGGAGTAGGGAAATCAGGTTCACCAATTTCCATATGAATAATTTTTTTACCTTTTTTTTCTAATTCTTTTGCTTTAGATAGAATTCCAAAAGCAGCTTCTTGTCCCATATTTAGAACTTTAGTAGATATACTAAATCTATCATTCAATTTAATTTTTATTCAGAATTTTATTATATAACTTTTCCTAAAATGTTTAAATAAGTTCAAATGAGAATAATTAAATTTAACATAAATATAATTAATAAGAGATTTTAAGTATAAATTATTTTATTATATGCAAAAATTAGGAATATATCTATACAAAACTATAAATTACACGTTATTTTTACATATAATAATATTGAATTTGTTTAATAACACAATTAAAAAAAGATTAGGAAAACCACGAAATTCAGGAATAACAATAATTAAAGATAATGGAATAATAAATGATTTAAATTTAGAAATATATTCAGAATACATAGATATAATAAAAATAGAATTAAAAAACATTTATTTAATAAATAAAAATCAAATTAAACAACTGATTGAAAAATATAAAGAATTAGATATCAAAATTTGTTTAGATTTATCAACAATTAACATAGTTAATGACAGTAAAAATATAAAAAGTATTATAGATGAACTCAAATATTATAATTTTGATTTAATAGAACTAAATAAATTAGAACATAATAATAATAAATTTTTAGAAATTTTAAAGAAACATGAAATAAAATACATATTTAAAATAGAATTAAACAATAGATATTCATTTAATTATACAGCTGATGAAATAAATGAGATAATAAATGAAATAGAAAAATCATTTATTTCAGGGAGTGAAAAAGTAATAATAACACAATCAAGTAATAATGAAGATGATAATGAAGAAATAAATAGATATTTAGTTGATGAGATTGTAGGAAAATTCGGTCCACCAAACATAATATTTGAAGCTAAAACAAAACACTATCAAAAATTATTTATATTAGAATTTGGTCCAGATGTAAATTTAACAGATATTAAATATAATGAGATATTAAATGTAGAATCTTTAAGAATTGGAGTAGAAAAAGAAACTAGAGGAATAACTAGATCATACAAAAAATTAAAAGGTAGTCCATCAGTTAAATTTTTATATCATATAATAAAAAATAATCAGGATTTAGATCAAGATGAACTAGTTAAATTAAGTACTTTACCAAAAAGAACTGTGCAATCCTGTTTAAGCTATTTAATGAATAATGAATTTATAATTGAAAAGAAAGATATAAAAGATCTAAGAAAAAAATTTTATAGACTAATTTAAACAATTAAATAAAATCAGAAAGATAATTTAATAAATATAAAAACAATCAAAAAAATGTTATAATAATAATTTAATTTATATAATTTAACATCTATTTATACATAGATTATTTTGAATCAAAAATCAGATATCCAGAAAGTATTAAATCAAATAGATAGCATGAAAAATGAAATAATAAATTTAACATCAGAAGTAGTAAAAATACAAAGTATAAATCCATTATATGTTGGCGTAGATGTTGATGCAGTAACAGGCGGAGAAACAGAAAATAATGAAGTGTTAAAACCAGTAGTAGAAGGATTTAATTGTAAAGCTGAATTTATAGCAAAAGATAAGAAACGTGCAAATCTAGCCGCAATTTTAAAAGGTAGTGGCGGGGGAAAATCATTAATTTTAAATGGTCACATAGACACGGTTCCTTTTGGAGATCCTGAACTTTGGAGCGATAATGATCCAATAAGTGGAAAAATAGTAAAAAACAAACTTTATGGAAGAGGATCTACAGATATGAAAGGTGGTATAGTATCAATGATAAAAGCTCTAGAGGCAATTACAAAATCTGGAATTAAATTAAAAGGTGATGTAATAATTCAAAGTGTAATAGGAGAAGAAACTATGAGCCATGAAATAGGTACTAGTGCTGTAACAAATGCAGGATATAAAGCAGATGCGGCAATAGTAACTGAGCCAACCGATCCACCTATTAAATTATCTATCTCACCAATTACTATAGGTGTACTATGGTTTAGTATAGAAATTGAAGGAAAACCAACACATTGCACTGTTAGAGATGAATTAATTAGAGCGGGTGGTGGCGGAGATGAAATAGGAGTTAACGCAATTGAAAAAGGAATAAAAATTGTTGGTGCACTTCAAGAATTAGAACAAGAATGGGGAATAACAAAACAACATCCATTATTTAAACCTGGACATTTTACAATACATCCAGGAGTATTCCATGGGGCACCAAAAGGTCTGGAAGTACCATTTGTTATTTCAGATCGCTGTACTATAGAATATGCAGTAATGTGTCATCCAAATGAAAAAGTTGAAAATATAAAAAATGAGATTGAAACATGTATAATTCGAAGAGCAAAATCAGATTCTTGGTTAAGTAAAAATATGCCAAAAATAGAATGGAAAATGCATTGGCCTCCAGCAGAAATTCCTCAGAATCACCCAATAGTAAAAATATTATGTCATTCACATGAAAATACTACAGGTATGAAAGCTCAGATACATGGATTTCCAGCAGTATGTGATGCAGCTTGGTTAAATAAATTAAATATACCATCAGTAGTTTATGGGCCAGGTAATTTAATGCTAGCACATGGAATAGATGAATATGTAGAAACTAACGATTTAGTATTATCTTCTAAAGCTATCGCATCAACAATATTAGATTGGTGTGGATATGAAAATATATAAATTATAGGAATAGAGATGAATAACTATGACTAATTTTGGAGCGTTTATTGATCCTTTATCAGTTTCAGATACTGTAGAAAGAGCAAAGTTTTTAGAAAAAAATGATTATGATTCGTTATGGCTAAGTGATGAAACACAAGTCTTTGCATCACCAAAAGATATGACTGTACCAGAACTATTTCCCACATTAACAATGATTGCAGCAAATACTAGTAAAATCAAAATTGGTACAGGAGTAATAGATGCAAGTATTAGACATCCGGCAAAATTATCTCAATCAATTGCAACAGT
>CALBXV010000176.1 GCA_937890045.1 uncultured archaeon | reverse complement strand
AAATTGGGGAAGGAAATTTTTGATTAATTTCTAATACAATAGCATTTAGTTTTTCAGGTAATTCTGGCAATTTAATAGAATCAAGTTTTTTTCTGATAATACTTTTAATTGCATTTTGTATTAATCGAATTAGGTCATGTTTAGATAGATAAACTGATCCATTCTTAACTAAACGGTTAATTAATTTCCATTCTAGCTCATGAAATGTTGCAGCCCATTTTAGATAATCAGAAATAGAAATATAAAAATCAAATTCATTAAATTGAGAAATTTGATAATTAGTTTTATGAAGAGTGATATTAAGAGTGTTTTTAAAAATTTGAGCAATAATATCCAATTTTTCGTCTTCAAGAAATTTTTCTACTTTTAACGCTTCAGAATATAAAAACTTGGAAGTTATATAATCACGTTCAATTGCTTTAACTATTAGCAATGAAATTGGAAATGAAAGTAATTCACTGTCAGGATCCATAATTTCATATTTATAACTAGTAGACAGTAAAGAATTAATAATACGTAATTTAGCTTTTTCAAGAATATTTTCATATTCTGGATTTTCTAGATCACGTAATTCAGCACCATATTTTTTAACATGGTGTCCTGCTTCATCAAGAAATGGATATTTAGCTAAGTCACTAGGTAAATTGAGTTTCATTTAACAATTAGATTACATTATAATATAATATTAATATTTAATTAGAGATAACTTTATTTTATAGATGATATTGTGTTTAAAAGTATAGGTAAACTAAATGGATGTATATGATTTTACAATAATAGGTTCAGGTCCAACAGGATTATTTGCAGGATTTTATTCAGGTATGAGAAATATGACAACTAAAATAATAGAAGCTTTACCTGAAGTTGGAGGACAATTAACAGTTCTTTATCCAGAAAAATTTATCTACGATGTTGCAGGATATCCAAAAATTCTTGCAAAAGACTTAGTAAAAAATTTATACGAACAATCAAATATGTTTAAGCCATTATTTTGTCTTAATGAAAGGGTAAAAATGATAGAAAGGATGTCAGATAATATAATAAAAATTGAAACTAACAATACTACACATTTTACAAAGAATTTATTAATAAGCGCAGGTATAGGCGCGTTTGAACCAAATAAATTACCATTACAAAACGCTGAGAAATATGAGGGAAAAGGAATATATTATCATGTGAAAGATAAAGATATTTTCAAGGATAAACATATTTTAATAATAGGTGGTGGAGATACTGCTTTAGATTGGGCATTAACATTTAAGGATTGGGCAAAAAAAGTTACATTAATACATAGAAGAGATGTATTTAGAGCACATGAAAGCAGTGTAAAATCATTATTTTCATCAGAAGTTTCAGTTAAATTATTTTGGGAATTAAAAAATATTAACGGTAATAAAAATATAGAATCAGTAGATATAATTAATAGTAAAACACAGGAAATTGAAAGAATTAATGTAGACATCGTTTTAGTAAATATAGGATTCAAAGCAGATATAGGTCCTATAAAGAACTGGAAATTAAACATAGATAATAGACATATAATTGTAGATAATAATCAGGAAACCAATATAAAAGGAGTATTTGCAGCAGGAGATATATCAAAACAAACGGATAGTATAAAATTAAATTTAATTGCGACAGGTTTTGCTCAAGCTGCTGTAGCTGTTGCAATTGCTAAAAAACGATTAGATCCAAAAGCAGCATTATATGAACATAGTAGTGAAAAACAATTTTAGAGAATATAAATTAAATATATTAATTAACTGAAGAATGATTTTGGTCCTTAAGAATAACTTCATACCAAGAATGTTGACCGTCTTGATACAACAAATAAGAGTTAATTAGAGATAGATTTGGATATTTATTTAATACACGGTTTTCAGAGATAGTGCCCATATTCATAGAAGATTTAATTCGTTTTACACCAATATGACGCTGTCTTCTTCCTGATTTAGGTCTTGATTTTCTCATTCCTCCTCTACCAACTTTAATATTTACAACAACATAACCTTGTTTATCTTTATAACCTAACATTCGTGCTTTATCTAATCTATTAGGTTTATCTAATTTTACAATAGTAGAATTTTTTCTCCATTGAACCATACGATTTTTAATATCTCCATGTTTATCACTAAAGATTTTCCTCCAAGTTTGTCCTATGTAATAATACATATTTTTAGTCATAAATGGCCCTCTATTAATATTTTAACAAAACGAAGTACTTTATATAATTAATGTTAATTATAGACTAGAATGATAATTGGTTTAATAGGTAAACCGAATACAGGTAAAAGCACATTCTTTAATGCTGCGACATTAAAAAATGTTCCCACTGGTAATTATCCATTTACAACAATAAACCCTAACATCGGTATCACACATATCAAAGTAAAATGTCCATGTAAAGAATTAGATATCAAAGACGAACCAGTTAATTCAAAATGTATAGACGGTTTTAGATTCATACCAGTTGAAATAGTAGATATAGCAGGGTTAGTTCCAGACGCCTCAAAGGGAAAAGGTTTAGGCAATCAATTTTTAGACAATATAAGAATGGCGGACGTTTTAATACATGTTATTGATACTTCAGGATCAACTGATAAAGAAGGAAAAACAATAGAAATTGGGTCACATAACCCAATAGAAGACATAAAGTTTGTTAGAGAAGAATTTAATATTTGGTTAAAATCAATAATTGATAGACATTGGACAAGCATAGTAAGATCAGCTAAAAATAACGATCAATTATATGATATGTTATCTGAGAAATTAATTGGAATTGGTGTAAAAAAAACACAAATACTTGAAAGCGTGCAAAAAACACAATTAATAAATATTAAACCAATTGAATGGAAAGATAATAATTTACAAGATTTTATTAGTACATTACAAAGTATAACTAAGCCAATTATAATAGCCGCAAACAAAATTGATGTCAATACATCAAAAACATACATTAGTGAATTAAAGAAAAGTGGTTTAGAAATAAATCCATGTGCAGCAGAGGCAGAATTATTATTAAAACTTGCTTCAGATAAAAAAATAATAGATTATTCACCAGGAGATAATGTGTTTAAAGTAAATTCAGATAAAATAAATATCAAACAAAATAGAGCATTAGAATTAATAAAAAAAATATTAGAGCAAAATGGAAGTACTGGAATACAGAATATAATAAACAAAGCATATTTAGAGATCTTAAATTGTATAGTTGTTTATCCAGTAGAAGATGAAAATAAATTATGTGATAAGAAAAATAGGGTATTACCTGACGCGCATATATTAAAAAAGGGCAGTACAGCAAAAGATTTAGCATATAAAATTCATACAGATATTGGAAAAACATTTCTTTATGCGATCAATGCAAGATTAAAGATTAAGATAAGTGGAAAATATGAACTGAAGAATAATGATGTGATTAAGATTGTTTCAAGTACTAGAAAGTCTTAGTAAAAAAAGTTGGAAAAAATAGTTAATAGAATATAAGTTATATAGAATCAATAGTATCTTCAGAAACATCTTGGATGTATTTTGAACATTTAATAGGTCTTACTTATCATCTTTAGCATCAGATTTAGCTTTTTTAATAGGCTTAGCTTTTTCAGCAGTCTTATCATTCTCAGTAGGCTTAGCTTTTTTAATAGGCTTAGCTTTTTCAGCAGGTTTAGCATCCTCAACAGGCTTAGCATCCTCAACAGGCTTAGCATCCTCAACAGGCTTAGC
>CALBXV010000175.1 GCA_937890045.1 uncultured archaeon | reverse complement strand
TAGGGCCAGCAATCTATTTAGCGAGAGCATTTGAAACAGATATAGATACAGTTGTAAAGTTCTTTATCTTTATTCTCATTTTTGTATTTGACCCTATGGCAGTATCTTTGATACTTGCATATAATGTTACACTTGAAGAAAAATTTAAAAATAATAAAAAAGTAGATTCTAAAAAAGATAAAGATACTTATAGTAGTAAGAATAGATTACAAAAAATTTTTGATGAAGTTATTGAACAAAAAAGTATTAGAAAAGAAAAAAAAGAAAAAAAGAAAATTGGCAGAGGAGGCAAACCTGGTATTTAATGCCACAGTAGCTCAGTTGGTAGAGCAGCTGATTTGTAATCAGCCGGTCAGGAGTTCAAGTCTCTTCTGTGGCTCATTTCACATATTGCGGGAGATAAGCTGAGTAGGAGATACAGGCAGTTGACGCACCTGTAGAAAAATGCGTCTTAACAACAACAAACGAGGAGAACGATTATGAAAAAAAATCGTAATCTTATTACATTGGTAATAACACTTCTAATGCCTATGTTCATTTATGGACAGAGTATTAGTGGTAAAGTTACTGATGAAACAGGTAATCCCTTAATTGGAGCTAATGTAGTTGTAGAAGGAACTGATTTAGGTGCCGCTTCTATGGAAGATGGTACTTATTCGATTTCAATCGGAGAAGGTTCTTATACAGTTATGACTTCAGTTATTGGATATACGTCATCTACTAAATCTATTGATGTTAGTGGTGATGTAACACTCGACTTTAACCTAACGGTTTCGGCAGTCGGGATGTCAGCATTAGAAGTTTTAGCTTCTCGTGCAGGCGAAAAAACACCCGTTGCTTATACAACTGTAACGAAAGCAGACATGGAATTTCGTCTTGGTAGTCAAGACCTTCCAATGGCTCTTAACCTTACACCAAGTGTATACGCAACTCAACAAGGTGGTGGTGCGGGTGATGCTCGTATAAATGTTCGAGGTTTTAACCAAAGAAATGTTGCAGTGATGATTAACGGAGTCCCACAAAATGATATGGAAAACGGTTGGGTCTATTGGTCTAACTGGGATGGTGTAGCAGATGCTGCACATTCTATCCAGATGCAACGTGGATTAAGTGCTGTTAATTTAGCCGCACCTTCTGTTGGTGGAACTATGAACATTATAACAGATCCCACTTCCCACGAAAAAGGTGGTAAGTACAGACAAGAAGTTGGTGCAGGCGGATTCCTGAAATCAACTTTTAATTATAATACTGGTATGATAGGTGATAAACTTGCCTTGAGTTTTACTGGTGTTAGAAAAACAGGTGATGGTGTCATAGACAAGACATGGACGGATGCTTGGGCATATTACTTTGGTGCAAGTTACGCATTAAATAAAGACAACCGATTCGAATTATACGCAATCGGTGCTCCACAACGTCACGGTCAGAATCTATACAAACAGAATATTGGTGCATACGATGCCGAATTTGCTGAAAGTGTAGAGGGATATGATACTGAAGCTCTTGGTGATGATGGTCAGTTCAAGGATGTTGGACACAAGTTCAATCAGAATTGGGCTCCCATTGATCCTTCATATACAGGTAAACAATACTGGTATATGTATGGTGCAAATACAGTTGCCAGACACGATCCTAATTATCTTAATGAAAGAGAAAACTTCTTTCATAAACCATTGGTTAATCTTAATCACTTCTTAACTCTAAATGACAAATCAAGATTGAGTTCAGTATTGTATTGGAGTGGTGGTTCTGGTGGTGGTACAGGTACTTATGGTAGGATTCCTACTATGGATGCTGATGGTAACTTAG
>CALBXV010000174.1 GCA_937890045.1 uncultured archaeon | reverse complement strand
TTTTTCAAAACTAATTTGGTTTTTATTTATTCAATAATTATTTTTTTCTCAACTGTTCTATCATCATAGATATAGAAAAGTGGTTGGTTTTTAGATCCTTTAGTTTCTCTACCTAATATGGATATTACTTTTAATAATTGTCTGTCTGTAGTTTGAACGTCTTCAAGCCCGCTTGTCTGCCCCATTGACATCATTATCCAGCCACTATTGTATAAAATAGTATCACACAATATACACGTAAATGTCATTCCTTGTCCTGTAATTATTGCAGTTGCACACACCAATATGGTATCCAAATTATTAAGAGTAAATGTTGGATTATATGCTGTATCAGAAGTGATAAATGCACCAGTGTTAAAGTTAGTGACATTCCAGTTAATATCAAAAGAGTATAAAAAGGAGTTTATAAAAGGATTAGCTAAAGTTGTGTACGTAACAGATGTAGGAGTAGACCCTGAAATCGAAATAGATACAGAATCACAATAATTTGATGTAGTACTACTACAATTAGATTGACAAGTGTTTAATGTTGCATACTGACCATTACCTGTTCCTGGGTCATAACATCCATTTACAGGATCACAATCCCATGAGGGAGTAACTGCACAAGCACTCTGACAAGCAGCTAATGTAGCGTACTGTCCATTACCAGTACCAGGATCATAACATCCTATTGCATTCGGACTGCAATCCCATGAAGGAGTAACTGCACAAGCACTCTGACAAGCAACTAATGTAGTATATTGTCCATTACCAGTACCTGGATTATAACATCCAGTTATAGGATCACAATCCCAAGATGTAGGGGGTGTATTACCAATTAGTATACTATCACAATAAACACTAGTACATGCATTCCCGTTCGGATCAACTACTATAATAGTTAAGCAGGAATAATAAATTCCATTATTGATATAAGTATGTATTGGGTTTTGTACTGTATCCATACTATTATCGCCAAAATCCCAAAAGTAAGAAACTGTTGAGAAAATTGGATTACCTCCAATAATAGAGCTATCCGTAAATAAAATAATATTAGGAGATCCTCCAGTACCAGAATATGTAAACATTGCTTGACAAGGGGTCTGTGAATACACTACGCTGGAATAAAGAATAAATAAAAGAGTAGAAAATAGTATCTTTTTCATTAGGCGCAAAGATAAAAAAAAAGTCGGGATGAGAGGACTACATTTTACTAGATTAGCCTACTCAAAAGGTACCCGAATAGGTCCCCCGCATTTCCTATAGCTTTAAAACTTTGGTAAATATATAAATTATTTAAGAATTAATTTGTTTGAGCACATTGAAAAAGGGAAAAAGAAAGGCTCACTTGTAATTAGTTATGAGATAGAATAATATATTTACAACATGAAAAAAATAATACTTGCCCTACTCAGCATTGTAAGTTTTAATTTGCCTGCACAAGATTACTTTCAACAAGAAGTAAATTATATTATTAATGTTGAATTAAATGATGAAAATCATACTTTAAAAGGAATGGAATATATTGATTATACCAATAATTCCCCAAACGATTTGGAGTTTTTATGGTTTCATATATGGCCAAATGCCTATAAAGACAATACAACAGCCCTAGCAAAGCAAAAACTAGAAGATGGAAGTACTTCATTACATTATGCTACCGATGAAGAAAGAGGTTTTATTAATGGGTTGGATTTTAAAGTTGATGGGAAAAATGTAAGCTGGGATTATCATCCTGAGCATATTGATATTTGTAAATTAATTTTAAATAACCCATTAAAAGCTGGGCATTCAATAAGAATCTCTACACCATTTCTTGTAAAGATTCCTGACGCAAAATTCTCTCGTTTAGGTCATGTTGATCAATCTTATATGATTACACAATGGTATCCAAAACCAGCTGTTTATGATAAAGATGGTTGGCACCCTATGCCTTATTTAGATCAAGGGGAATTTTATTCTGAATTTGGAAGTTTTGATGTGAGTATTTCTTTGCCAAGCAACTATACTGTTGGTGCTACTGGTGATCTACAAAACAAAGGAGAATTAGCACGGTTAGATGAATTAGCAAAAGTTACTGATACCATCACAAAATTTAGTGATGACATGAGTATCCCTTTATCAGAATTAAGTAAAAAAACTTTGCGCTACACACAAAAGAATATTCATGATTTTGGATGGTTTGCTGATAAGCGATATCATGTTTTGAAAGGAGAGGTTGAAGTTCCTCATACTAAGGA
This sequence comes from uncultured archaeon, assembly GCA_937890045.1. The sequence goes on along the minus strand of CALBXV010000174.1, from coordinate 2,308 downwards.
GAAAGTTACGCTTTGGACTATGTTTACCAATAATGAAGCGAGCCTTTGGAAGAATTCCATAGAATATATGCATGATGCTGTTTATTACTATTCCCTTTGGAATGGTGATTATCCTTATAAACATTGTACTGCTGTTGATGGAACAATATCCGCTGGCGGAGGAATGGAATATCCTAATGTAACGATAATTGGAGAAAGTGAGAATGCTAAATTATTAGAATTAGTTATCATGCATGAGGTTGGACATAATTGGTTTTATGGTATGTTGGGGAGTAACGAACGAAATCACCCTTGGATGGATGAAGGTATAAATTCTCATAATGAAATGCGTTATATGCGCACAAAATATCCTGCCTATAATATGTTATTAGAAGAGATTCCTCCTTTTATAACAAAAGTTCTTAATCTAAAAGATTATACAAATAAGCAAATGATGGGTGAATTAATGTATTTTATGAATGTCTGGACTGGAAAAGACCAACCTATTGAGTTGCATTCTGCAAAATATACTGGAATGAATTATGGTGGAATAGTCTATTCTAAAACAGCCATAGTATTTGATTATATGATGGCCTATTTAGGAGAAGATCTATATGATAAATGTATGCAGACTTATTTTGATAGATGGCACTATAAACACCCTCAGCCAAAAGATCTAAAAGTAGTTTTTGAAGAAGTAAGCGGAAAGAATCTATCTTGGTTTTTTGAAGATGTAGTTGGTACTATCAAAAAAGTGGATTATTCAATTATTGGAATAAAAAAAGAAACTAAAGATTTATTAATTACTCTTGAGAACAATGGAAATATTGTGGGACCTGTGGTCATTAGTGGAGTTAAAGACGGAGAAAGTATGACGCCACTGTGGATTGATGGCTTTGAAGGGAAAAAAATAATTCGTTATTTGGATGGTGATTATGACCATATTCGAATTGATGATAATGGAGATATTCCAGAAACGAATAGGAATAATAATATCATACGAACAAGAGGAATGTTTAAGAAAATAGAACCTATAAGACTTCAACTTCTTGGAAGTTTGTATCATCCTGAAAGAACACAAATCTTCTTTCACCCTATGATGAACTATAATATCTACAATAAGCATTCTTTTGGACTAAAAATTTATAATCATTTTCTTCCAAAAGGAGGTTTTTCTTATAAACTTGCTCCATTATACAGTAGTGGAACTAAAGATTTAACTGGCGAAATGGCTATTGCTTACACAAAATATAGCCAAACTTCTAGATTTCACAAATTCACTTTAAGTATAGATGCAAAACAATATCTGTATGATTATGATAAAGAATACACGCGCATAATGCCCCAATTAAATGTTAAATTACAAAAATCATCATTAAGAAGTAAGGTTGATAATTATTTATCGGCATCTTATGTGTATTTAAAAAAAGAGAAGGAAACAATCGGGTTTATTAATGGTAGATATACTTATTCAAATGCTAGAACCTTTAATCCCTATTCTCTACATGCCGGAATAGAAAATGGAGAAGAGTATAGTAAAGTTCATGTAAGAATGAATTTAAGAAAGGATTTAAATCAAAAGAAAAAACTAAACTTTAGAGCATATCTAGGATTTGTAAATACAACAAACGATAAATACAATTTAAAAATGAGTGCATGGAATGGTTCTGATGATTATATGTTCTCTGAGAAAGTATTTTCTAGAGAAAATAGTTCTGCACACAATATACCTTATCAACAACAGATTTTTATGAGAGAAGGTAGTTTAAAACATTTTACCAATGACTCATTAAATTCTAATCAATTTCTTGTATCAACATATGTTGATTATAATTTATTAAAACCCCTTAGTTTATACACTGAAGTAGGAACAAACGGTAACAATTTGGCTTATGGAGGCGGATTTGTTATCCCATTATCAATAAATGGACCTGGGTTTTATGGCGGGTTACGCTTCTATTTACCATTCATAACAGAAGAAGGAGTAGTAGATTTTAAAAACTATTCTAATATTTTAAGATTTAGTGTATACTTTCATCTAGGGACTTTAAATTTTGAATAAGAAAAGATTACCTTTTGCAGTTATTTTTACTCTTTCTAAAAACAAAATTATAAAAAAAGTCGGGATGAGAGAACTGCATTTTACTAGATTAGAGCACTCAAAAGGTACCCGAATAGGTCCCCCGCATTTTCTGTTGCTTTAGAACTTGACCAAATTTAAATATAATTTAAAATCAAAAAAACAATTATTTGAATTATTTGTAGTAGTTCTTCATTCTATTGTTATTCGTTTTTCAACTGTTCCATCATCATAGATGTAGAATAAAGG
>CALBXV010000173.1 GCA_937890045.1 uncultured archaeon | reverse complement strand
CACAAGTTAAAATATTTTGTAATGGATTATTACCTAAATGTTTTTTAACATAAGGATAATAAACCTCATTTACCGCATCAAATCTATCTTTCATAATTCAATTATCCTATCACTATTAAATGTTTCCCATCGAGCTTTCCTGTTTAATGATTCAACACTATCGGAAATAATTTCTATTTCAAGATTTAAATTTATCAACACAACATTTTTGTTTTCACGGCGAAGTTGTGTTACAACTTGAAAGTTACTAATATTACTGACAAAAAACTTAGCTCTACTTGCTATCAAATGAGTTGCAAACCATAACTTAGTCTGTTTACTACTTAGATCAAAATGCATCTGTGGTGATTCATAACATCCACCGAAATGATTTTCCTTTGCGTGCCATTTTTCCCAACTCACCTCATAACTCGGCAAGTCGATATCAAATAATAAAATAAATTTAATATTTTTCGATTTAAAATGTGAAGTTAGATGTTCGTAAAACATTATACCATCGCTCTGTAACAATACAGTATCGACATCTTCAGATTCAATTAACTTATCAATCGTTTCTATATAAACCCAAGGTGGAACAAGTGGTGATGGTCTTTCACAATACAAATCTTGTGCACGAAAGTAACAAAATATAGTTTTTTCTAAATTTATGTTGTACTTATCAACAAGATATTCAAAATTTTTCTCTGCCTCATCAGTAGGTACGAAGAATTTTCTTGTAATTTTATTATACTGTTCTATTAGATTTGGATTTACATATTTACTCCCCGTCATATTACCCTTTTCGATAAACTTTAAATCGGATAATTCTATGGTTTTATCCTCACATAAAAATTTATCTAACTTCCAATCAAGTTCAAGTTCACCCAACGAATGATTTTCTTCTATCAAATCGTACATTTTAGTTATACGAGAATAGAAACCAGCACCCTCCATACCTTCTGGTAATCTTAATATTGTTTTAGTTTTTTCCATTTGTTTTCCATTAATTCAATTAAATTTAAAATTTGATTTTTACTGTGTTTTTTAACATGATTATGATTATAAAGTAAAATCTTTTCCATCTTCCAATACCATTCATCTAATTCTAATAAACTTTTATTACATAATTTATCTATTTCTATTTTTATATGATTCATCCTCTCAACTGGATCCTTAATAGTATCATAAGTTTCATCGATAAATGGATGAAAAGTCTTAAATCCCCAATCACGAAGAATTTCCAAAGATTTATAAGGTCCACATAAAATAAAAGGATGAAATACTAAAAAAGTTTTAATTGTTTTCTCTGTAATATGGTTAACCGATATTTTTTTCCAAGCCATATCAAAATCCGTTTCTGTAATAATACTAAAATATGAATTCAAATATAATGTTGGATTTATAATTGTTCCTATATTACCACTCAAATTTTTATCCCAATTTTTTTTATAATCTATAATTCTTGGTGTTTTATTTAAAGCATCTTCAATATCTTTTTTCTTATAATCAAGTTCATAAAAATCTTCTTCATATCCCATTCGTTCACTAACACCAAATTCTAAATGTTGTTCCGTTACGGGATAATAATTTCCATAAGATAAATATCCATCATCAATATATCCCTTCAAATTCAAAAATATAAAAATATCTGCTCTCCAAGGTCTACTACTATTATTAAGACACATAAATTTCTTTTCTTTTAAAAATGGTTTAGATGATTGAATTATTCCTTTAAAATTAGAAAAATATTTTAAATTATAGAAATTTTGATATGCTGCTTGATGTTGAAAATTCATAAAAGTCACACCCTTATTGTCTATAAAACGTTCATCTTCTTTCAACATATATTTATCTGGTCCAACAATAGAAATCAAATCATAATCAATATTATACTTCTTTAGAAAATCTTCTAATATCTCCCAATATTCTGATTCTTCTTCTATATAAAAATTATTTATTGATGATCTATCTTCATCAAAAAATATAACTGATGTCTTTCTATTTTGTAAATCAAAAATTAAATCTTTGACAATTTCATCATTTTCATTTTTCATCATATATAGTATTTCATTGGTCATCTCTCTACAATTATAAACTGTCAAATAAAAATCATTTTCTGGTAAAGAATCAAGAATGTTATTATTTGAAAGAAAGTTTTTAAACTCAAGAAAATCAAATGTAAATTTCCAATCCAATAAATTCAATTTTTTAGGAATCCATAAATTTGACTGATAATTATCATCAATTCTATGATGTCTTTTTTTATCTGATTCTGATAATATAAAGCATAAATTCATTTTATATACCAAGCTATTCCTTGTGTTTTTGAATGAACAATTTTTTTTATTTCATATCTCTTACCATCTATTTTTCCACTTTCTAAATCATCAAGGAATTCGGCAACTCCTTTATGATTTGAAAATCTCTTTTCACAATCGTGAAACGCTACCATTCCACCACTCTTAACTCTTGGACTATAAACTAGCCAATCTGTTAAAACGGATTCATAACTATGGAGAGCATCGACAAACACAATATCTAATTCTTTAGTTAATTCATATACGTTTCCTATTGTTTTAGGATCATTAGAATTTCCATGTATAAAATAACTTTTACCATCATCCAAAACCCATTTTCCATAGTACCTTTGAGTGTTCAGCCCAAACTCTTTAATCCTATCATTTTGATTTTCAATGGTAATTACTTTATCAAAAATCATTCTCCATAAAAAATGAGTACTTCCATAATAACCCAAGCCAACTTCTAATATAGTTCCACCATTAAAATAATTTAATAAATACTCTGTAAATTCTTTTATCTCATTTCTATTCTGTTGTATTCCGTCAATGGGTTTTGTACCAGAATAATATAAAGTATATTTATCTTCTCCTTCTGTATATCCACGACTTCCTTTATCAAAAACCCACTTATCAAGTTCTTTCATTATTTCATTTATTTTATTCATAATATAATATATCTCTCATGTTCATTTCTTATAGTATTTATCAAAATTTGAAGTTCATTAATAGCTAAATGAATCATTCCCATAAACTCATCCTTTAACTCAGTATTTAGTAAATCATAAAAAGGACTTATCAAAATTTTATTCTGGGAAATTTTTTTTTCTATATATTCTTCAAAAAATAAATCTATCTGTGACCAAAAACTTTTTGAAGTTCTATTTTCTCTTGCTATTTCTGACACCACTTTCCACCCACCATCTCTTTCTTGTAACCACTTTAAAAACTTTGGATTACTTAAATTTTTTAAATCTAAAAAATATACATTTGGTTTTAATAAAACTCTATTCAAATTCTCAATAAGCGGATATGCATGTGTACCATAAACCATCCAATTTAAACTTTTATTATAATCGTGTAGATCACATAATAATCTAATTCCAATTTTAGTAATTAAATCTCCACCAGTAAATGTATCATAATAATTATTATTCAATCTATTGTAAAATGCTAAAAGTGCAGTAGACTGGCGTTTTATTTCATTTAATTCTGATTTACTAAAATTTGTGTTTTGATAAGAAATTGAGCGATGAAAATAATAATCAAGTTCTTGTTTATATCCACTTTTATATTTTTCCAATGAATCCCTTATTAAAAAAACATAAATTTTAGTTTTATCATAAAAGAGATCATAAGTTAGTATTGAATATTTTTTTGCCAAACTATCTAATGCACTAGATCCCAATTTAATACTTTGTACTATACGTATTTTTTTTGTTCCAATACTTCTTAATTCCACGAATTAATATACCTTCACTTTATATGTCTTAGCGAATCCAACTCCACCAAGATAACTATTCACTATTGGTTTACCTTTTACATTCAAACTTGTATTTAAAACCATAGGACAACCTGTTTTCTCATAAAACTCCTTAATAAGTTTATAATAACCGAGATTATCTTCCTTACTAACCGTCTGAACTCGTGAAGTGTTATCTACATGACAGATTGCTGGATACTTATCGGGTTCTTTACAGGGTGCTACGAACTGCATAAATTGAGACTTCTTAACTGGCATATCAAAGATTTCATGGGCGTGTTCTTCAAGGACAGATGGAGCGAATGGACGAAACTTTTGTCTATGTTTTATCACATTCACCC
>CALBXV010000172.1 GCA_937890045.1 uncultured archaeon | reverse complement strand
CTCCAACATTATCTGTAAAGGTATATGTCCATAAATCATGTTCTTCAGTAACCTTTATTAGTCCATCATTTACATTCCAATAACCATCCATATAATCATAAAAAATCTTTTCAACTGTTGCACTAGATGCTTCTAAACTCGTCATATCACCCGTTGATGTAAATGTTTTCCATTCATTATATCCTAAATCTTCATCAGGAAGGTCTGGTATAATTACAGATAAAACCTCATCATCTACACTTATATCTTCTATATTTTTCATAGATCCATCTGACATTTTTATTTTAGTTCCTGGTAAGAAACAGGCTATTGCTAATCCTGCGTATGTATCTTGAATTTCAACAGTTTTACTTATTGCAGTATTATATCTTGTTGCATGGTCATTAAATCCATCTGCTTGTCCAGCATCCCAATATTTTCCAGTAATAGTAACATTTGTATCACTCATATGGGCACCTTCCCATCTCTGAAATCTTACCGTATCTAATGATGGATATACTCCACCTACAATGTTAGCTTCAAATTTTAATTTTACAGTTTGGTTTACTCCAACAGAACCACTTGTATAAACATCTTGTCTAAATTGTGTCCAATCTGTTCCCGTTCCAGTATTTGTATAAGTTTGTATCCCCGCGCTGCTACTAACAGAAATATCAAAATTACCATTTTGATTTGATGATTTTCCAAGAGAGCTAAGTTGATATGTAGAATTTCCTTGAGCTGTAAATGATTGTTCTATGTATGCACCATCACTTTCAAATTGTACTGCACTACCAGTTGCTCCACTTGTATTGTTTGATATTGTTCCACTTTCTACCCAGTCATCTAAAGCTGCGCCAGTCCAATTAGCAAATCCACCGTCTGTAACTAAAGTACTTTCAAACGTACTTGGTGTAGATGCATCTGCTATAGCGCCTGCATTATATTGTGTGGTATAATCTTCTGTACCAGACATATCAAATAATGATGAATTATCAGTAGTCCAAGTGAAATTTGCTGCTCTTGTTTTAATTCTAGTACCAAATAAAGTATTGGCATTAGTAAAAGTCAGTTCATAGGTTTCATTAGTTTGTTCATCTACATATGCATAACCAGTCAAAGAATTCACTACTGCACTTATATAAAAACTACCTATTGAATGATCTTGATCGGCCGAAGAATTTCCTGCACAATCACTCATAAGAGTTTGTGACGTATAATCTCCATTAACTCCTGTTGCTCTTGCTAGTTTTCCTAAACTTAAATTAGTATCTGATGCTGGTGTTGGCAAAGAACTTCTCCTATATATTATTAAATATGCAAATATTTGCTATTCGCTACCACTAATAAATATCATGAGTTATAAATTTGTAGATATTTTTCTACCCATTCTTCCTTGTTATCATACTTCCTACAATAATCTCTCAACCCATCTAAATAATCTTGTCTTTCTTTCTCTGATAACTCTGAAATGTTCTTTATTTGTTGATCAAATTCTTGTTTTGTAAGTGCTCTAAATGGATATTCAAACTCTTTGCACCAATCAAGTTGTAATATTGGTAATTTACCATAATCTAATGATTGAAATATAGAATAACCAAATGGTTCATTTAAAAAACACGAATGTGATATTCCCCAATCTTCTCTACTAAAAAATTTATGTAAATTGTTATAATTAAATTGATATACTCTTGTCTTTTCAAATTTTAAATTAAGATTTTTCTTCCACCAATTAAAATCATGAGTATCTGTGAATACATAAGAATCAACTCCATCTAAAAAATGTGGGGATTTACGAGTTTCACATCTAGAAGCAAATCCTACTCTATTACTCATACATACTTTTTTATTTTGTGTAAACTCATAGTAATTTGGTATATCTATTATATCAAATTTATCATGTAGTGGCATTTTATCCATACCAATCCAAACTACCTTCTTTGCCCATTGAGCCACTTTCTTTTCCCACTCGGGAACTGAAGAATGATGTAAAAAATTTTTCAATCCTAAATCAAAACCAGATTTTAAAGATAAATCCAATGATACGTGTACACATAAAGATTCTATTTTATCTTTATTATACTCTATTACTTTATGTGGTGTATAATATCCATGTAAGATATGAATCTTTCTTGCATTTTTTAATGTTTCTTCAAATCCACGTGGATCAAATCCTTGCCAGACAATCTCTATTGGACTATCATACTCAACTTTTATATTTTCTGGTCTACGGCGATGAATTAATAACTTAGATGGATGATTAAGTTTAGGGGCTACTTCTCGTAACCAATTATTAACCCAAACGTCTGACCCACCATAAACCATTGAACCACCACCTGTTGAATAATAAACATCATATATTTCTTTACTCATACATTAATAATAAATATAAACTAATATATATTCCTCTTACTTTCATTTATTAAATACTTGCCTTACCGTTTCTAAAATAAATATCTCTTTTGAATATTTGTTTAATTTTCACCTGTAAATATTACCATCTGTATAATTATACCAAATTAACAATTCCTCATCTACTCTTATTTTTTTGGTTGCTGAAAAAACTAAAATATCATTATCTAAATCAGTTATCCAATCTATATTATTTTCACCTTTAAAATTTGATGTGTTATATACAGAACCAAATCCTAATGGAATAACAAATTTTTTAGGATTCTTACCTTTTGGAAAATTAAACATATATCTTTTCATTTCTTTTTCACTACTCACTTCAATATAATGACATTCTTCAAGTAATTCATCTTTATGAATTAACTCATTAGTAAAAACTCCATATCCATGAATATCGGATTTTCTTACTTCTAATTTTTTAGATTGAAACAATTTAAATTTAATATTATTCTCCACCTTTACCAGATGCACTTTCAGCTGTAAGAGTAAATACTGCATTCGTATATCCAGTTCCACCTGCTGTTATTGTCGGTGCAATTGTACCACCACCACCTGCAGAAGTAAACTTCATAACAAAATGATATCTGTATGGTGCTGAAGAAGGTGTAACAGTTGCAGATGAAACATAGCTACTCCATGTTCCAGCTCCTAAAGATGTACCACCAGCTGCCTCCCCTGCTTTGTAACTAAATGTACAATTACTACCTGTAAATGTAATATCTGTTTCTGAATCTGGTAGAACCCATAAAAAAGTAAACCCGGTGGCAGAAGTATTTGTAGCTAAACCAGTATAATAATATACTGTAGATGCAGTCAAACTCGATACAGAATCAGCTGCGTCTGGTGTTGTATTAATATACCATGTTGGAGTTGTACCACTAACCGTTACCGAATCTGTATCTAAAATTGTTCCAGAATATGAATCTTTACGAGCTTGTATAGTATAACTACCTGGAGCTAAAACCTCATTACCCCATCCATGAGAAGTTGCACTTGTAGTCGTACCAAGTTGTGTACCACCAGAAGTTGTGAAATATAAGGTTGCATTATTAGCTACTGTAGAAGTTACACCAGATGGTGTTGCTGATAGTCCTGTTCCTCTATACGCTTTTACTGTATATGTATCACTACTGGTTTGTCCTGTGTGAGCATATGATTCAACATCCTCTCCTAACGTAGTTGTACCACCATTATATACTTTAAATCCATCTTCTATATCTGAATTATCATTCCATGATAAATTAACAGTATAAGTTGTTGTTTTTGTAAAAGAGTTTGTAGTTGTACCACTACCATATACATAATTTGGAGCAGATAACGAAGCAACAGCTACACCAGTAACGGATTCTGAACTTATAGCTAATGAAGTAGGAGCTTTTGGTATTATATTTGCGTCTGCAGTGTAACTACTAACTACACCACTTCCATTAACTACCATTACATAACTATTAGTTGAATCACGATGCCATTTACTACTACCATCAAATACACCACCAGTTCCATTAGCGTCATTATAAAGTACAGTATCATCATCTAATGTACCTAAGTATGATTTAGTATCTGGTGCGCCTGCACTATTACCTACATATGCTTCTTCACCATCGTCCCAATTACCAGAACTTTTTGAAATAACAGATACAGAATTCCAAGCTGCAACAGTTAATGCCGTATATCCAACTGTACCACTACCACCCAAATCAGTTACTCTAACATATACTGTACCAGTACTGGATATTGTTCCTAATGAAACTCCTCCTGTCCATTTACAATAAGGATCACGTATTTGTGCCCCACCAGTATTATTATCAATTATTGCATCTGTTAAGTCAGTGCCATTAAGTGTAACTGCCCCTATACTGCTCTCCTCACTGCCTCCAGAAGATGCTGCTGTATAAACGCCGACACTAAATCCACTACCACCACAATCAAATCCTTGCCAATCTAACACAGTTAGTGTTACTGTAGAACTATTTACTACAAAATTTCCACCACTTAGATTTGCTGTAGAATAAGATATATTATAAATTTTTGGATAATAGTTTACTGTAATGTTGTCTCCACTATGTGCATAACTTTGTGCATTTGCATCAGCAGTTACAGTTAAAGTCGCAGTAATTGTCCCAACTCCAGCTCCGGCCGTAATCGTAGGATTTTTAGCTGTTGTACTGGAAATTGAAGCACCTGTTGTAAGACTTGTTGCCCAAGAATAAGACATATTAGTATTATCCGAATCTGAAGTTACATTCATTACAGTTAAAGTGGTTGTACTATTTTCAACAGTTGAATAAATTGTTGAAACGTTAGGTTGTGGGATATTATTATTTGCACCCAATGTAGGATAAATTATAAATCTTCGTGGGGTATTATAACTACTATATTCTGTTGATAATGGACCTTGAGCAAAATTTAATGCTCTAACTTTATAATAAAATGGACCATATGTAGAAGTTGAACTTGCCTCATTAAGAACTACTGAAGTTCCAGTTTGGTTTGAACCTAATTGTGAATAACTAGCATCTGAATCTCCTGCTGATTTATAAATCTGATATTGATATCTATAAGAACTGGCTGCCCAATCCATAGTAAGTGAACCATTATATCCACCTGCAGTATCTTGAAATGCACCTGGTGTTGTAGGTACTTGGTCAGCTATTGTTATTTGACTTAAAGCATCAGTTGATGGATTATCATCACTAGCATCAAGAACTCTAACTGTATATGTACCAACATCGCCCACACCAACATCTGTTACTGTGGCAGAGTAACTTTGATTTTCTAAGTCGTTTGCAGTAGCACTATCTAATGAATCAGTTGAAGCTGTAAATGTTTTATCGGCAGTACCGGTGCTAACTCCTATTAATAAAATCTTTGCGTAAGCTACATTTCTTGATTGCCAAGTAACTGATAAAGTTGTAACACCTCTTCTGTATGTACCACTTGTTGGGGCGACACTACTAATACTTTGCTGCGTGTAACCTGTATATGTTACGGTTTCTGAAGCTGTGGTTGATGTTACACTATTACCTGTTACGGTCAAACTAAATGTTCTACCACCTGCTGAACCACCAGAGAAATATCCTGTTACATAATTATGAGCTGCCCCACCACCAGCAGTTTTTGTAAAGTTAGTAGGTAATGAACCCCAATTATATGTTAAAGCAGCACCTTGAGTTGCAGCTGTAATAGTAAAACTTTCGTTTGTTGTACCAGTTGGTGTTAAACCAGATGTATATGAACCCAACAAACCGAATGGTGTTTCATTATTAGTAAGTAAAGAAGTAATCTTTGGTCTAACTGTTAGAGTTGCATTAGATGCATTATTTGTTTGACTATAATTTGCTGTACCTGTATAACTAATAGTGTATGTACCGTTGCCAGTAGTATCGTTTGGGTCCATTGTTGTAGTACCATTTGCGGTTAAAGTAGCACCACCTATATTTGGGGAAGAAGCAACTATAATACTTGCACCATTACCTACTAAACTTGATATACCAAATTCTGCTGTCTGGTCAATATCAATAGTTGTGTTACCAGTTGCACTATAACTAAATGCTGGAGCTACATTAAAAGCAGTACCAGCAACTAAAGTACCTGTATCATCTGTGTAATGAGCTTTTGGATAATATTGTACTAAAGATGTACCAGAGGTTAATGTTACTGAAAATGCTTGGGATTGAGCACTTCTGGCATATCTTGTATCAGATATACTTTTGTCAGAATCGCCTGTGTAAGTTGTATTAGTATTTGAAGTACCATAACCTATTTTTAAAGTTTTACTCTGTACACCTTCTGATACTGCACTTATCGTAAAAGATTGTCCACTATTTACTGTAGTATCATCTACTGCAATACCATCTATAGCAGAGTTATATCTAACATCTACGGTTGCCGTTGAAGTATCATTATTTCTTGCTTGACTTGGATTTCCAATATGAGTAACATCAAATCTTAAAACACCTGGTGTGTTTTGTATTGAATATATTGTACCACTTGTGTTTGTAACTGAAATATCTTCACCATCACCACCTGTAATTAATGTAGTACCTATTGAGGTTGATGTTTGTACTCCAGTAGATACGGTTGGTGTTAATTCTACATTATTGACTGCTTCATCTTCTGCATCAACAAATTGAGAACCATTAGTTATTGAGGTATAACCACCTGTTAATCTATCGAAATGGTCTAATAACTGACCTGTATTATTAACATTAGCGAAAGGGTCAGATGTTGACTCAACAAAAGCATAATATTTATCATTACCCTCAGTCGTTGCAGGAGCTGTAAAAGTTATTGTTCTGTTTGCACCATCACCACTACTAACCGTATCAGTATTCGAAGCTAGTATGGCATTACTACTGCCATCTTTCACACCAACTTTATATTGATTACCTTTAGCATCGTCAGTCACATAAAAAGTTATTTGAGCTGCTTCTTCATCAACATAAGCACCTCCAACAACACTAGTTCCATCTGATGCAATTTGAGGTGTTATAGGTCCGAAGAAAACGTTTGTAGCTTCTGCTCCCCTAAACTCAGATAACAAGTGTGGTGCTGCTTTTAATAAATTTCTATCAGTATCATTAATTGTACCATCATTGTTTACGTCACCTACAGATGAACCAGAAGCAAACGTATCTGATAATGATGCTATTCTTAAATTTGATTTACTTCCAGAATTATTATTGTCGGCTAATGTACCGAAGGTTAAAGGACCTGTCCCAGCAATTGGCATTATTTGACCTCAAGTTTTTTCTTTAATTCATCTATTTGTATTTGTTGTTCTTTTATAGCCTCAACTAATATTGGTATAACTTTGTCATAATAAATAACCTTTACATTATCATCGTCTGCAGCTAGACTATATGACTCTTTGACTAGAGGGTCTAATCCTTTTACTTTTTCAACATCTTGAGCTATAAAACCTATATCGTGACCTCTATCTTTGTAAGCATCTTTCCAATCAAATTCAACACCTTTTAGTAATTTTACTTTGTCGAGTGATTGACTTAAAGGTGTAACATTTTCTTTAAATTTAATATCAGATAATGATGTTGAAAAACCCTCTATATCACCTACAGAACGAAATATATTTGATGAACCATCAAATTGAAATTTTTGAGAACTAGCAATTGCAACACCTATTTTATTCGTATCTGGATAATAAAAACCATCTGTATTATTAGTTGCAAATCTATATGTTGGAGATCCAGCGATACCATTTGGAACTTTTATATAACCTGTATTTGCTGAATCATTATCTTCTACGTGTAAAGACCCAGTCAAATAGACTTTATTTGATAAGATATCAAACTTTTTATCTTCTTCTGGTGCTACTCTTACGTAAAAGTTTTCAATAGAGTTTAAAGTGGATGATACTAGTTTGACTGCTTGAAAACCTGCTGGTGCCAATTCTGTTTTTTTGTTACTTACTATGTGTTTAGCGTCAGTAAAAAAAGCGTGAAAATTAGTTATGTTTGCAGCTATTTCTTCTGTACTAACAAAATTACCACCAATTTGAATAACAATATATTCTCTTAAATTATTATTTGTTACTCTTATGTTTTCTATTTTCCAATGTAAATTATGATTACCACTAAGCGTATGACTATGATTTTGACTAAAATGTACATTTTTGACTACCGTAGCATCTGGAGTAAATTCACTTGGTGTAACAGTAGTTGAGAATGTCTTAGTAGCATCCGTTACTTCTGAATTGTTTACAAATAGTTTTAATGTGCCTTGTACAGTAAAAGTACCAAATAATTCTGCACCTTCTGGTGTACTGTCTATATTTGGTGTTGCTATTGTGATACGAGCTGTACCAGCAACTGAACTCTTGTAATTACTGCCGTTAGTGCCAGGACTTTGTGTTGGTGTTGATGTAGCAAATGTAGAAGTTGTTGTATCACTATAACCTGTAAATAAATTTTTACCAGTTGATGTGTTGCCGTTACTGACATTCGAAGTATGAGCAACAGCATTACCATTACTACCACTTGTAAAAGTACCACCGTTGTATGTTGTACCACCACCTGCCAATATGTCTGCTGCCGTTGTAAATTGTGGTACAATATCCGCTGTATAACTACCACTTGTCAATGTTATATTTGGTGATGACGGTGTAGCATCTATCTCAATAGAACCTGTTGAAGATGCATCAGTAACTACAGACTTTATTCTGTTACCATCTATTTCCCAACCTGTTGTAGAGTCACTACCAAAGAACCCTGTTTCTGCCTCTATTCTACCATTAAAGATACCATCAGTTGCACTGAGTATACCTGTTTTTGTTACACCAAAATTAGGAAAATTTATTTCAATACCATCTTCTTCACCACGAATGTAACTTGAACTTTGTTGAAAATTAAATTCACCACTACCTGATAATAATATACCAGTTGTTGAGAAATCAGTTGGTGCTGTCGGACCTAATGCAATATTACCACCATTTGATGATGATACTACTAAAGAATCGGTATTTAAACTAAAATTTCGTGATTTT
The DNA here is from genome assembly GCA_937890045.1 of uncultured archaeon. The sequence continues at coordinate 12,389 of CALBXV010000172.1, read as the reverse complement.
ATTACTAAATATCCACCAGATGTAAACTTTAAATAATCTGTTCCACCACTCGTCGCATCTCCCATTCGGAAATTACCAGCACCATCCATAAAGATACCTTCTCCTAAATCAACAGTAGTAGCAGAACCTAATAATATTTTAGCATCAGTAGTAGTCATTTGCAGTTTTGGTGTAGTATTTTCAAGTATGAGTTTACCACTACCTGCATTTAAATTAAATGTTGTTGCAGTTATATCAATATCTGAAGATTTAATAGATAATGCATCACCATCAAACTTTATATATTCTCCCGAATCTCCAATGTGGAATTGAGAGACTCCTCCACTATTAGCTAACCAAAATCCTGCAGTTGTTGATGCGAATGATGTCTTTCCTGTATAAATTGAACCTGTAGTAGCCGCTCCAACTAATTTTATATTTTGAGAAGCATGAGCTCCAACTCTAATTAAATTATTAGCTCCATCAAGATATATGTTTCCTTCACCTATACTAATAAATTGTCCAGGGGATGATATATCTAAATTAGACGCTGATAAATTAAATGAATCTGAAGAAATTTCTATAGTACTACTTCCATCAAACCTAATAAAGTTAGTTGCATCACCAACTTTAAATCCACCACCACCATCTACATAGAATCCAGTTGAAGTTCCTAAATAAGAGGTATCATTATTAGTCGCGACATCGCCCAGTCTTATCTTATTATCTGCACCACTTCCACTTGAACCTAAAATATCAAGACCAGCGGTTTCTAAATCAAATAATTGAGATTTTATTGTTACCGCACCACTATCAGCCACCTTAATATAATCAGTATTTGCAGTTCCACCTTTGAGTAACATATTTCCATCATCATCTACCCAAAATCCTTTTCTAGTATCTCCAGTATCCGTTACTCCTGTGAGTGTTCCTACTTTCATATATGAATCACTACTACCAGAAAGTGTCATATTACCTGCTACAAGGTTTAATTCACTTAATCGCGCTTCTAATACTTTATCGGCATTGTTACGTGTATGTAATCTCAAATACTCGTCAGGAGCGGCTACAAAAGCAAAGTTACCTGTTCCATCAAAATAACTACCAGTATTTGATGTGTCTGTTGCAGAAGAAGGCCCACCACTTTGCCCTAATCTCAAAGTACCGCTATTTAGTGAAGAAGAAATTATAAAAGTAGAAGTACGTAATCTAAATGTTTCTGCGGCTATATCTATATTTCCATCAGATGCATTATCAAGACTTAAATAATTGGTTGATCCTCCAACTCTCCAAGCTCCAGTAGTATACCAATAGTTACTTCCATCTATTCTAATACCATCGCTTGCACCATCGACATTCCGACCAATCATTATCTTATCGCCTGTCTCTATACCACCCGCAGTTGTTGCGACATTCAATATTCCATGAATACTTCCAGTCATTGCCTGTATAGTTCCTCTGAAATATCCATTATCAGTATAAAGTCCGAATCCTGGTTCTTCATCTCCATACAAATAACCACTTGATAATCCACTTAAATCACCAAGTCTTGTTCTTAATTGTAAATCATAAACTCCACTACCAGTTCTCTCAACAATATCCATATATGGACTATATAAATCATTCGGATTTGCATTCATTAATATATAACCAGAAGAAACATCTTGGATATTACTCATAAACCAGAAATCAACATTTAAACTAGTAGTTGAAGTGCTGGATCCAGCATTATAAAAATCTTGGTTTAATTTAATTGGAAATGTATGAACATTACCAGATTTAGATGGATTTCCATTTACTACGAACCTAACCCATTCTTTTGTCCCATCTACTAATAAAACTATATAACTACCTTTGTCAAACAAACTATAAAAATTATCACGACTTATAGAATCTCTATCAGTATTATATATTTCTAATTGAGTTGCAGTCGTTATTGTCGGCAATGTAGTTAAATGAGATCCCGCGGCTGACTTCAATCTATACTCACCATTGGCGTTTGGAGCATCAGAAGTATTGGCAGAATACCCGAACGCGTCATTAAAATTAGTACCTTGAGCAAATTTTCCAGTTGAAACTACAACCTGACCCTCACTATACTCTTGTGCAGTTGAAACTAATCCCACTAAAAATTCACTCTCCACTTTAACCGTAGATACCGTTGATCCATGATTATGTACAGACGGTACAGTATCATGCCAATCCCTAATTACATATAATGATCCAGATTGAGCTTGTCCTGCGGGGCCCAACACAGGAATACTTCCAGTTACGGCAGTAATTTTCATTCTCTCTTCATCAATCTCAATAACAGTTTGAGGTGATAATGACCCAGTATCATTTACATAAATTATATCTGTGGCTCCCAGGTTAGGACTTCCATTATCCAACAATAAGCTAATAGACTCACTAGTTGTTGTCGCTATACTTTTAGTTACCTCGCCTTGTCCTGCCGCTCTACCCACATAAAGTTCACCATATAATCCATCTGGGTCTATAGTAGTTAAATCATATCCAGCTAATGATGCTGAAATAGCCGATCCTGATTCCGTATATCTCATAGAACCAGTTACCGTCATATATTCCATCGAAAATCCAGTATCAGTAATTGATTTTACTTTTAATACTTCTCCTCTTGAAAATCCAGATACGTTCTCTACACTCATAGTAGTTGATGCTGCAGACATGGATGCGGCGCCAGCTAAAACGAAACTTCCACTTTTTAACGCCTGTATTGTAGTCGAATTTGCAACCATCAATTGACCACCAACAACATTTACAGATTCTTTTTCAAATACGGTTGTTCGTAGAGTTCCACGAATTCTCATATTCTCAAATTCTGCACTACCATTCCCTTCACTTGAAATTCTCCACCCCTTTAATCCACTTACAAAATTAGATGTTTCCAAACTTCCAGTAGATTGTAAAATAAGTTTTACTTCATTTGTACCATAATTTTCACCAACACCATCATCTGGAATACCTCTAATTTGATTCTTTGTTATTTCCCATCCACCTATTACATTTCCTCTATCTCCTAGAGATAATATCCTATTATCCTCTACATCGATGCCTTTTCCATCAAACATCATAAGACCAAACTTATCACCACCATCATTATCTGTGATGTCACCTATCTTTAATATTTCACCATGATAACCACCTGCAGCTGAATTTCCTTGAAATGTAGTATTCGATATAGAACCACTCACTACAGTAAGTCTTGATGGGGCTCCTTCTATTACTAATGTACCCACATCAGTATCATGTCCGAAAGAAGCCGATTTTTGTGTAGATGAAATCTCTATATCAGTTGCATCTATATCTAATGAATCTACATTAAGAGTAAAATCATCAGATGCCATTTTCAAAAAATTATCAGAAGTGCCAATATTAACTTCAACATTTCCATTATTATTTGCTAACCAGAATCCTGAAGTGGTATCATTTACACTTTCCTTACCTGTATTTATTACTCCTGCTATTGCACTACCTGAAATATTTATTCTTTGTGTAGCGTGATTACCTACTGATATATAGGATTCATTCGCGGATACACCACTCGTACCATCTAATAAAATATAAGGACTTGTAGCTGGTCCAATACTCATAGATGCATTAGTAGATGATATTTCTAAGTTAGATGCACTTAATTCAAATGCCCTACTATTAATAGTCATATCCGTACCAGTATATTTTATAAACGAGGTTGAATCACCTACATTAAATTGTGGTGTACCATTTACATTGGCTAACCAAAATCCTGCAGTAGTATCTGTTAAAGATTCTTTGCCAGTATTTATTATTCCCCTATCACTCGAACCAGTAATGTTAATTAATTTACCTGAAGTTGACCCTACTGATACTGTAGAAGTCGCGGCGCCCACTAATTTTATAGCACCCTCACCTAACGACATTGATTTATGAGTTGATGATATTTCTATATTATCTGCATCTAGTTCAAATTTAGCAGATTTTATATCGACATCAGTTCCATCAAATTTCAAATGCTTATTAGAACCATCTCCAACATAAAATTTAGCTTTACTCTGATCAGTATCATAATATAATTGAACGCCTCCATCACCAAGTGATTCTGCATTAGAAGAACTTAAAATATAAAGTCCAGGATAAAATGTCTGTCCACCACTTGAATAAGGATTTGATTGTAAATATACAGCGTGATTGGCTGCAGTATTATAATATAACCTACTATTTTCTAAACTCCAACCCCCAATCCAACCCGCGCTAGCTGAAACTGTTCCATCACTCTTTACATTAAAAACTGCAGAAGATGTGCCAGCATTTAAATTAGCTGCTCCAGCAAAAAATCTAGCATCCCCAGTAGATGACATTCCAGTATATGTACCGCTAGTCAATTTATTTATTGTATTCGGTGCAATAGTCCAATTAGCTATATAACCCTCTGAAGCAGTTACAACACCTTCAATTATTGCGCCACTTGCAATAAGAGTTCCGGAAGATGACACCGCAAAATCAGTTCCAAATCTTACATAATAATTTGAACCTGGAGTAAAATCCATATAATAACCAGTCATGTCATTATTACTGTCTGTTTTATAAATTCTTGAACCATCGGCATCCATAGTAATATTAGAACCTACAATATCTCCACCTGATATTGTCCAATCTCCTATATTACCAGCAGTTGCAGTAACAGTTCCAGTCATTGAAACATTACCAGTATTAGATATAGCAAAATTCGATGACGAAACTTCTAAATTACCGTCAGCTCCACTTATATAAGATTCTACTCCACCAGACCCAGAAATACCGAACAAATAATCATCTGTCTTAACTCTAAAAATTGATTCACTACTCGCACCATGTTGTGTTTTAAATTGAAAATATCGTTCACTAGCACCACTTCTCCCATCATGAATTTCTAAACCAGCACCCATATAATCATCTGGAGAATCTGACAATACTGAACCACTATAAAGAAAAAATCCACCTTTACCAGTTCCTGACGATGCACTTGTAAAACCTTCCCATCCTATTGTTCTTAAAAAAGCTGAACCAACACCTGCCATCTCAATACCTTCACCAACAGCGTTAGAGATAAACATAGAACCACTCAATACATTATTATCTCCTTGTATAGCAAAGTTTGCTCCAGGAAACACAACATCTGGTGATATAATAACTGCGTCTGCTTTCTTTCCATCATTATTTACAAACTCCAATAAAAATTTAACCGTTTCAGGTCTATTTCTACTTGGTGGCATTTCTGAAAATATTCTAGCTTCCTCTGGACTAAAATTAGTATCTGCAGCTGGTCTTAAAGAAACATCAGAAACATGCCATCGTCCTGAAGAAGCCCTAATTTGTAATTTACCTACCCCCGAAGTTAATGGGATAAACATTCCACTCAAATAAGTTTTATTCCAATCGTACGATTGTAAACCTCTCAACTCTGGATATTCATCAGAATCATCAAAATCTATAGATAAAATCCTTCTACCATAAGTTCCTCCAAATTCATGATTTGGTTTAAAATCACTACCAGATATTAAAAAATCTATTCTAGCTGTATTTGTATCTCCAGTAGATGTAGTTTTAGGAGTTCTTGATCCATACACTTTAAAACTTAATTCATACGGAACATTTTTTGATAAAGAAAAGGAATGAGATGTTTGAGCCATAATTTCTTGATTCAAATCAGCATTTGATCCAGAAATATCCATAGCATATCTAATAACCGATCCATTTTGTGCTAACTGAATACTATTTGCTGGCTCACCACTTCCGCTAGCGGTAGTTGCCCTAGTTCCTCCATAAGCATTCCAATAAGAATTTATTTTTGATTGATTAAAGAAAAACCCAGTACGACCACTTTTAATATTATTATAATCAAATAATAATTCCTGTGATTCTAATGGAAATTCCCCCAGAAAATCGAATTGTTGTTCTGTTTGCGACCCCTGTGATATACCAAAAACACGTACATATTTTACATCTCCACTAAAAGTCCTAAGTCTACTCAACCGTATATCTGCTAAATCAAAATAATTTATAACTGAATCTTGTTCAGTTGGTACAGGAGAAAAACTACAAGTAAATGATTGATTAGATGATAAATTTACTGGATATTTTGTACTACCATCATCACCAGTTACATAAAAAGCTTTTGCTAAATTTAAAGTAGTATCATTAGTTATATCTAAAATAGAAGATGAGTATTGAGAAGGAACTGTATAAGTAGTTGGAATATCTGGTGAAGTAGTATCTACTTGTGGGTCATTTATAATAATATTTTCACCTATCATTCCATCATCTAAACTTCCACTAGAAACTATTAAATTTGCATTTCCAGTTGGTGGTGAAAATGATTGAAATGTAAAAGGCATTCTAAAATTACTAAAACTAGATTGTCTAAATGCTGCAGAATTATATAATGCCATATAATCGAAGGCCTTTTCAGCTTGCTCTTCTACTGGATAACTTTCTTCTTGTGTTACTACATCAGTAGTTTGGGCTGAAGTACCTGCAGTTTTACTTGAAGCTAACTCTGCAGTTAATATTCTAGTTTCTTCTGGTTGTTGAATATATTCTTTAAAAGCATTAGTAAGAGGTACTATATTGACATAAGGTTGTTTATGAAATCTTATTGGCTGTACATTCAAAAGTGTTGGATTTATTGAAAGTCGTCTAGTATATTTTACATTATATACTCCTTGCCATTCTGTAGGAATAGGTACATCTGATTTAACTGGATCTATTTCTCCAAGAAGTGTAAGTATAGCTTCTCCAACCTGCTTGGTATCATAAATTTCAATAGAAACTCTACGATTTACTCCATCTCTATATCCATATACAGGTTCAGTATAAACTACCCCACCTTGAGAATCTATTATTTCTATTTTTAATTTAACACCACTTTTTAAAAATGGAGAACCACCTACTATAAAGCTACTTTTTCCAGTTGGAAGTTCTTCTGGCATTCCAAAAATTTGGAAATACTTACTATCAATCCCTTCCTCTGATATTAGCGTAGGTATATCTGCTAAAAATTGTTTTTTATTTCTTCTACGAATTACAGCCATAAATTATATTCCATTAATGAACGTTCAACTATAAATATCAAAAATTCAAATTCTAACTATTTATTGTATGATAAATGTATGACTTTTGTATGTTTACTTAACAGGAGATTATAATGGAAAGAGTTGATATAAAAATTAGACCAATGTATAGAGATTTATTGAAAGAATACTGTAAAGCTAATGGATTTAAAATGTATGCGTATGTTGAAAAACTTATAGAGACTAACTGTAAGTCATACGATCTTCCTAAAAGAAAGTTATTAACAAGTGAATATGATACATAATGAATAGACGTAGAAAAAGAAAAATACTTAAACATTTATGTGGATGGCGTAAATTTCCAACAGATTGGGATTGGTATATTAGAAAGTTTATAACTGGAAAAGAAAAAAGTATTTGGGATTTAAATCTAAATTTTTGGAAAGATGCAAATGAAATATATATTGAAGAATTAAAAAGAAAATATTATTCTAAAGTAATAAGTATAACAAAAAAACAGGATATAACTATTCTTCCTAACCATAAAAAACGTGGAAAATATAAATGGGAATTAGATCATATTATCCCAATATCACATGGTTGGCGCAAAAAAATATCTCCATACACTATAGGAGATATTTCTAATTTACAAATGTTGCCGTGGCGAGAAAATCTATTAAAATCTGACTCAAGCGAAGGATATTGAAGAAAAGTTTTTATCTTTTTTAATTTCCAATAATGTATCTACTGCATCTCGCATCGAATCAATATGTGATACAATTAATGTAAATTGAAATTGAGTTTTTAAATATTGAAATAATTGATATACTGAATTAATATTCTCACTATCCATCGTTCCCCAACCCTCATCAATAGCAAGAAAATTAGATGCTGGTAAATTAGATACATTCATTAACCCAACTCTTAAAGCTAATGAACTTATAAATCTTTCCATCCCACTACTCATTTCTAATGGCCAAACATTATCGTCATCATAAACAATATAATTATTAATATTCTTGCCATCCATTTCAAATATAATTTGAAAATCTACTAATTGAGACAATATATTATTAACTTCACCTTCTATGGTTGGAAGTGCCTTTGTAATAAGTTCATATGGAACCCCATCACGTTTAATGGCATCTAAATAATACTGGTATGCTACATTTTCATTTTCTAAATCTTCTATCTTTTTAATATTTCTTACAATTGTTCTGCGTTTATTTTCTAATACTTGTAATGATGCATAAAAATCTTTAACTTCATTATTCAATTTTTTTATTTTATTTCTAAAAGTTGTTTGTTCTACTACCAAATCATCTATATGTTTATTTATTTCATTATTATAAATAACATCCTGCTCTTGTTCATAATACTTACTAATTCGTTCCTGTAAATGTTTTATTTGAGACATTACATTTTTCTTTTTTTCATCTACAATAGTCATATTAGATTGATTATTATTATAAGAAATATTAATTTCTTTCAATTCTTTTATCAACTTATCAAAATCTTCTTTATGATTTTTTACATGAAATAATCTTTTAATTTTATTATCTAATCCATCAATAGAATTAACATATTTATCCGCCAAAACTTTATCAGTCTCTAAATCTTTTTTAGTTTTTATAGCATCTTTAACAAAAATATTATTCATACAGTAATTACAATCTGGATCATATTCCAAATCCTGTAACTTTTCTAATTTATCCAATTTAGACCTAACTGAAATCTGTAACTTATCAATTTCTATTCTAGTATCTTGTCTATTATTTTCTAATTGTTCTAATTCTGCATATTGAGTTTCTATACCCTGTTCTTTATAAGATTCTATTTTAGATTTTGTTTCATTTAATTTAAAAGATAAATTTTCATATTTGCTTTTTATTTCAGCAGATTCAATATCAAACCCAGAAATTATTTTCATTAGTTTTTCTTTATCTGATTTCATACCATCAATATCAGTAACACTTTCATCTACTGGTTTTAATTTTCTGTACAATTTCTTAACTTCTTTATCTATAACATTTTCTTTATCAGTATGTTGTTTTAATTGCTCTTCAACATCAACTAACTTACTTTTTACATCTTTCTTACCTTGTTTTATATCAACTAATTCAGTATCATAATCATTATCTCTAAAAGATTTCAGTATAGCTCTAACATCTTTCATATTATCTACAGCTAATGTATACAATTTATCAAATATTCCTATTCCCATAAATTGTTGTAATAATTCTTTTCTCTCCTTTTGTGTCTTATCTATAAAAACAGTATTATTTATTTGAGATGAAAGAGTTGTTAAAATAAAATCATCGTAGTTTCCTAAAATCCTTCTAATATTTCCATTTGTAGTTCTTCTCTGATCTCCATTCATAGAAATTTTTTCACCATTATCATCAAAAGTATAAAAATTTACATTAACCTTAACATGCCCACTTTTTAATTTTTTACCATACCTTTGGATCCAATAATCTTGACCATTAACTTCTACGTTTATTTTAGCAGAAAACCAATCCTTTTTATTATTAAGTACATTATCTGCTTTAAATGCTCTACTACAGGTATCATACATAGTAAAAGATAACGCATCTAGCAATGCCGATTTACCACTAGCATTTGGTGCAAACATTCCAATTATTCCATTAAGTCTTGTAAAATCTACAACATTATTTTCACCATAACTAAACATATTTGAAAACTCAAACTTTTTTAATTTCCAATTTATATTACGATAGACTTCTTCTTCTGGAAGATTATCATTTAAATCTTTATTAATATCTTTTATCTTTAATAATGTTTCCTCATCTACCACAAAATTATTATCCAAATACTCTGATATAAGTTGATATTGATAATCCATATCAGTTATATCACCAATATTAATTTTATGTCCTCTAACCCTATCAGCGCTATCAAATGCATCAGTTCTAGTTATTGTTATTTCTTGAGTTTTAGGATATTTTTGTCTAACTAAAGTAGATAACCTTTTTACTTCCGCGGCTGAAGTATTACGTACTCTCATTCTCACTCTAGATTTTTTAGGTAAATTAGATATATCAGGTAATACTCCTTTATCAATATCTAAAGTTACATAACCATAATCATTTGGTATTTCTACATACGTAGATTTGCGAGCAGGAACATCCCATAACAAATAACCTTTACCAATATCCTCACCATGATTTTGCTGAACCAATGAGCCACAATACCCAATAGTTTCTTTTTTATTTATAAATTGTCTTTTGTGAATGTCACCTAACAATCCTAAATCATAACCTTTAAATAAATCAATTTTTACTTTTGAGGGTAACTTGAATCCCAAATCAGTTCTTGCCTGGTCAACAGTACCGTGATATAAAACTACTTTAGTATCTCCCTCAACATCTTTTGCTTTAATATAATCTTTTTCTTTATCCCACACATCCCACACTACTAATGAAGTATCTGCACATTTATATACACCTGTTTTTCTTAAATAATGTAAATTAGGATGCTTAAGATTATTTACTATTGGTGATAAACAATCCATACGAGATAAATTATTTAAATTACAATCGTGATTACCTGCAATAATAATTGTAGGACAGATATCTGCTAAGTTTTTAAATAATTTAGATAACATATCTATTAACTCTGGAGACATATCTAATTTAGAATGTGCAATATCTCCACCAATATATGCTATAGCATTATTTTTTTGAAGTTTTACTTTTTCATAGAGACCTTCAAATACCTCTCTATATTCTTTGTGGCGTATTAAGTTCCTAATTTGTATATCCGATATATGGTGGATATATTTTAATTTTCTAAATGGAACCTTAACTATTTCATTTATCATATATTATTAAGTTTCATCTTAATTTGTTCAGTAAAACTTGAACTTTTCGAATTTTTTACATAAGTTAACATTTCTTCAAAACCTATATCAGAAGGATCTGCATCTTCTTTTAATTTTATTATAAATACATCTATATTATACTTAGAAAACATTTCTGTTATTTTTATGATCTCTGATCTTGCGTCAGCATCCAAAGCTAAATATACCTTATCAATATTTTTATTAATTATCTTTTCTAACAACGCTCTTGGTATATTTTTACCAAGTAACGGAATAGCATTACGTTTTATAGATATTGCATCAAATACACCCTCACATAATATAATTGGTTCATCCCAATTTATCAATGAATCAAAAGCTATAATATTTTTAGATACTGGAGGATTTTTGTATTTACTATAACTGGAATAAAAATCTCTTGCTATAAAATAATTTAATTTCATATTTTCATCATATGATGGTATTATTATTCTATTGGAATATAAACCTTCATCACAATACCCAATTTGATACTTTATAATATCTCCAAAAGATATATTGCGTTTATTCAAATAAGACAACGCATGTTTTTTTAATATACTCCTAGATTTATCATTCCATAAAGGTATATATTCTTTTGGTAATGATATTACTTCCTCTTTGTCATATTTTTCATCAGTATAAAAAAACTCTCCAACTATATCGGAAAGTTCTTTAAGTTGAGATGGTGTTGCATTAAGCTTTTTAAATAATTGATAAAATTTTCTACCTTTGCTATCACAAACCCAACAATGCCAAAATTGATTTACAACATTTATTTGAAGTTTTGGTTTATAGTGATTGCAAAATGGGCAGAAAAATATGTGTTCATTTTCCTTACGGACATTTCTACCTGGATTTCCTATAACTACTGAGAGTAAAGACAGTAAATTATTCATTCAATAACTTTAATAGTTCCTCAAATTCTAAAACCGCATATGTTTTTGAACGGTTTCTTTTAAATATTAATAAAGGTGTGTGATCCCCACTATTATCTTCAGCCTGTTCTAATGATGACCAAATACTTAATTTTTCTTGAGATTTACATTCCACACTAAATGGAAATAATCTACGAGCTGCGGGGGATAGCAAAATATCCTCTCCAGATTCACCTATAGTAATAGAACGAACATCGTCTGATTCTAATTTAGAGTTAAATTTTTCGAGGATTAAATCACGTACTTTGTTTTGTAGGCGTTTACCTTTATTCTTAGCACTTCTTGGTTTCATCTATAACCTATATACCCTTATAACTATCTGTTAACTTTACCAAATAAACTTATTTTTTTACAACCACTTAGATAATTCTTTTTTAGCAAATTTCTCAGCCTTTTCTTCCCATTTATTATCATCATGAGGATCTAATCCATCATAATTAGCCATTGTTCCAGCTTGGACATATTTTTTAATATATTTTCTAGCACCCAGTTGTTTTGCATCTAATGCATGTCTAATTTCATGTAATACTGTTAATAAAAATTCTTTAACTGTCCTATAAGATG
>CALBXV010000171.1 GCA_937890045.1 uncultured archaeon | reverse complement strand
TGATTTTATATTTTTTATAAATGGTCAATATATGGAACATGATGCCCTAACAATTAGACAAGCAGGTTCTACATTTCAGCTACATGTGGATACAGGATCTATAGGATATGTATTAGAATCAGATGATGAAATATTTGCTTACGGTAAATTTAATTCATAGGAAATACAATGGCTAAATTAATTGTTAAATCTCCACTAAAATTTGTAGAGGGAACAGGCGTTACTATTTCTCCGAGTAATGAACTTATATTTCTTAGAGATGCAAAGGATGTTACAGTATCAATCCCACAAGCAGTAGAAAGTAGTTCAAATGTAGTATTTTCTCAATTAACTTCAAGCGTTCAATTAGATTTAGGAGTTGAGAGTCTTAATGCAAGCCATTCTTCAGGAACTTTGTTTACTCAAGGTACATCTTTAACTGGTAGTTTAGATGTAGAGTATAATGTATCAACTTCAGTAGATTTTACGGTCGGTGGAAGCATAACTGCAGAGAATATTTTAAGTGAGTTAACACAATCTTTTGCAATTGAAGATAGTGGATCTACTCAGTTTGGAAATTCTTTAGATGATATGCAAAATATTACAGGGAGTACAGGCATTACTGGATCTTTAGCTGTGGCTGGGTATAGTATATCAGAAGTATCAAATGATACAACATTGGGTGATAGTAATGCAAGTGCTGTGATTACAGAGTATGCAACTAAACAATTTTTTGCACCATTTCTTGTTAATTCAACTTATTTAAGAAAAAGTTTTGCTCATACAGGAAGTCTTTTAAATACTACTACAGCCAGTTTTACAGCAACTACTGCATCAGCTCCAGATGGATTTACAGCTACAAATGAAGATGATTTTATATTTTTTCTTAATGGAATGATAATGGAACAAGATGCGTTAACTGTACAACAAAGTGGAAGTTCTTTTTTAAGTAAAATAGATATAAGTGCTTTAGGATATAATTTACAAAGTAGTGATGAAATAGTTGCTTGGGGGAAATTTAATTCGTAGATTCCACTTTTCTTTTACCATTAATTTATATTTATTATTATGAGGAAGCGATTCTGGTCAGATAGAAAAAATAGAAAGTGTCCTGATTGTAGTAAGATGATTACCTATACAAGAAAAGATGCTTTCGATAGAGCGGTAGATAATAATACTGTATGTAAATCTTGCGCTCAGATGGATAGAAAAGTTGCTTTAGAAACAATTGAAAAAATGAAGCAACCTAAAACAATTGAACATAAAAAAAGAATTTCAAAATCAATATCAAATTGGTGGGAAATAAGAAAACAAGAAGAAATAGACTATGGCGTTAATAGACAGCAAACAATTAAATCCTAATTTTTCAGGATCATTTGCAGTAGCTACTGGATCATTTTTTGTGAGTGGTAGTGAAAATCCTTCTGCTGGTACTTATACATTAAGTACAAGTGGTAGTGTAAATGCAATGGGTGGTCGTGTGTATGAAGAAGGTACAAGTGTAGTGGATACTGCGACTGCTTTAGCAATAGTATTTGGAGGATAATAATGGCACAATCATTTAAAAGTGCAGCAACAGGCTCAACAACAAATTTAACAACATTATATACTTGTCCAGTAAGTACAACGGGAGTTGTTCATGCGATATATGCAAGTAATGTAGATGGTACGAATGATGCGAATATTAGTATATCGGTTAGTGGAAGTGCTAATTTTGATACAAGACGGTATATTTTAAAAACTATAGAAGTTCCCGCAGACTCTACTGTAATAATTGAAAAACCAATCAATTTGGGAGCGGGGGATAAATTAGAAACTCAAGCGTCTGCAGATGGTGATATTGATGTATTTGCAAGTATATTAGAGATAACTTAATAAATGTCTAGTATAAAATATATAGGAAAACAAATTCAGAGAAGACCACTTACAATTAGTGGTTCAGACTCATCTACATTTCTAAAAGTAGAACAGGCCTCTTCTGGCTCGACTGCAATTTATACTAATAATATAACTAATGGGTATCCAACATCTAATCCTTGGCAAGTAAGTCTTGATGGAAGTTATTTTAATAATTTTGATAATACCACCCACGTATCTGAAGTTCTAAGGTTTATGTCAGGAGTATTAAGTCATTCTTTAGATGTAGCAGATGCAGCACCAAATACAAAAACATATGCAAGTGTAGATACAAATGAAACTAGTTTAGGCGGTACAGATACAGTAGATGGATATTTACCACAAAGTTATAATGATTCAAATGCTACTATGAAA
>CALBXV010000170.1 GCA_937890045.1 uncultured archaeon | reverse complement strand
ACTGCTATAGGAACAATAGTAAGGTTTAGATATATAGATATTAGAAGCCACATAAATAATTATGTTGTATATTTAGAAATTTTAGATTTACCTCTAGCTCCTCGTCTTGAGTGTTTTTTTATTGGATCAGGTGATTTATTAATACTCAAATCAGAATGACGAGCTGTAGAAGCTCGTGGTGAAGGCGATGATAATGAAGCTAGTTCTTCTTTAAAAAAATCTTTATTAGCTGAATTAATGCTGGTTGCATCACGTTGAACTGATTCTAAAAAAGAACGATGTTTGGACCTAGGTAATTTTTTAGATAAACTAGAAGCCCAGTGCTGTTTAACCGCAAATATACTCAATATTCTACCGAATATATTACTCATATTTTAACCCATACGTTTTCATCTTCATAACTTTGGTCTACGGTTGACATAAATGATTTGATATTCTCTTCAAATTGAGCGTTCTTACGTTCATTATAAGCTAGGCTTTCATCAGCAGCCATTTGTTCTACCCAATAGTTAACTCCCATAGCTAGGACATCAATACGATCATCATATTGAAGAGATCCTTTATCACGAGTGAGTCTAGTCATCTGGTAAAACAGTTGTCTACGAGGTTCATCTTTAGATTTCTCGTAGTCTTGTTCAGCTTCATTAAAGTCTATTACAAGCCTGTGTTGGTTCATAATAGGCTCCAAGACATCAATAATTCTAGCTTCTTTCTGCTTGGAGTGTTTAATCTCTTCTACATGACACTGATGGTATTTATTAAGTACAGGTTTAAATAGTTCAGTATACATACCATCACCAAAATTAGCTTCTATTTCTATTACATTAACCTTGTGTTTCTTGGCTATTTTAGCTAATTGAGTTAAAGTACCATGATCATAGCCACCTTTAAGTCCACCAACAGCTAGAACAAAGATCTTACCATTGAGGAGTTTAGTGACAACATATCCTGTCTCATCAGCTCCTCTACCACTTGGATCTAGGTGGAGAGCAGCTCCAGTGTACTCATAGTAATCCTTAGAGACTTCAAATGGTTTATAGAAGTAGTCTCCAGTTAAACCTACGGCTGGTAAATCAAGTAAATCATCTTTACCATAGAGAACTCTTCCTGGACCTTTATCAGAATCTAGGGGGATTACCAGGAGATCTCTAAGCTTAAGAGGATACCGTTGGTCATCTTCACCTGAAGTGTCCAACATAAACTGGAGAGAAAATCCAGATTTACCATAAGAAGCCTCACGTTCTGTAAGGTCCAGATCATCGAATCTAAGTGGATCTGTGGGGATATTAGTCTTAATAGGAAGAGTACTTATAAATGGAGAGAGCTTTGAACCATAGAATTCTCGTAGTCTACTATCAGGCATCCTTGCTGGCCAGATTCTACACTCATACCCTCTATCTTGTAGGCTACTATAGAGAGACTCCTCAACCTGTGGTGTACCCAAGTAAACAATACGTCCAACTGTAGGCATAACTACAGCATCAAATTCCTTTACAACTTCTCCCAACTTATCTCTCATGACTTGGGTAAGAGCATTAGAGAGTACTTCTACATCATCTGCAACAATTATATGAGCACGAGATCCTACTATCTGCCCTGTAATACCAACAGACTTAACAGAAGGAGCGTGGGAAGCCCTAGAAGGAGCAACATCAAAAGCAACATTAGAACTTCTCTGATCCTCTCTCGCCTTGAGATGTTGGAGGATAGGCATCTCGTGAATGATTCTTTTAGTAAACGTAGAAAAGTCATCAGATCTTTGTTTAGATGCAGATACAACTAGAAATTTAAGCTGTGGATCACATAAGAGTTTCCATACAACAAAAGCTGAAGTAATCCAGGACTTCCCAACTCCCCTAAAAGCTTGAATTATAAGTCTCTTGGGGCCTTTCTGTAAGTAGTCTGCTATGTCATATTGTATAGGAGTAGGCTCAGGTAAAGCGAGATGCTTCCAAGCTAGGTAGAGAAAGTTCCTGAAATCAGACTTAATTAGCTCTAGCTGAGTCTCTTGGGGTCTCATCAAAAGGAAGTTCCTCTATCAAGTTCTTTATATCAATATTATTAGTACCAGCACACTCAATATTATTATCTCTAAGAAACTGCCTTGCCACGTTAAGGTCTGCTGGAGAAGCTTCCCCTGATAAAATCTTTTCTTTAAGTATTCTGGCAAGTATCCCATGAAGTTCACCTAAATCCTTTTCAGAGCCCTTATTTTTATTAGTCATCTTGACAGCTCCTTAAGAGATTATATTGTTTATGTAACCAAGCATCAGTAACCTTGTAG
>CALBXV010000169.1 GCA_937890045.1 uncultured archaeon | reverse complement strand
ATAATGATATTAAAATGTGGGGTGATGTAAATCCCAGAGTTACAGATTATCCAGGTTTTTATGATGAAGATACTTATGATGGTGAAGATATTGATCCTGGTGGACCAACTGGAGCAGTTTCATATGGCCCAACTGGAATGGTTGGTAAAAAAGGTGGAACACAAGTATTTGAAGTGGGTAGTTTGGCTAGAGCATTTTCTTTATGGGAAAAACATATTGCTAATATATTGAAAAGTTTAGGTTGGGAAATAGTTGATTATATGGGTGCTGAAAATATATTAGCTAATACTATGCCAGAAAAAGATCATCCAGATGATACATCACATAGTAGAAAAACAACGGGTGGTAAAGCAGTAAAAGAGATAGTAGATATAACAAAAGAGGCTAAATTACTTGTTGAAGGTGGGGCATATGGACATATGGCACATCCGTTTGATGATAATAATTTAACTTTTGGAGATTTAAAGAAAATAATTACTGATGGATTAGGTGGAAATCTCAATAGAGAAGATAATGTTTCAGAAAAATTAGATGGACAGAATTTAATGATTTCTTGGAGAGATGGTAAGTTAATAGCAGCAAGAAATAAAGGTCATCTTAAAAATGCTGGTGAAACTGCATTAGATACTAATGGAATAATATCAAAATTTAAAGGTAGGGGTGATATATCAGATGCATTTAGTTTTGCTATGAAAGATTTGGAAAAAGCTATAGGCTCTTTATCAGATAAACAACGTGATAAGATTTTTATGCAAGGTAAAGCGTTTATGAACTTAGAGGTTATGTGGCCTAAGTCATCAAATGTTATAAATTATGATAAGGCTGAAATAGTTTTTCATGGGGCATTAGAATATGATGATATTGGTACGGTAGTTGGTGAAGTAAAAGGTAGTGGTAGAATATTAGAAGGAATGATACGACAAGTAAATCAACATATACAGAAACATTATAAGATAGGAAAGCCAGTATTTTTAGAAATACCTAAAAATCAGGACTTTGGAACAAAGAAAAGGGGTTTTATTAGTAGATTAATTAAATTACAGAAACATTTTGCTTTAAAAGATACAGATACATTATCTATGTATCATCAATCATTTTGGGAAGAATTTATTTTTAATGCAGCAAAACAATTTGGTTATAAAATTCCTATTAAAGTATTAAAGGGGTTAGTAAAACGATGGGCATTTTTTGATAAAAAATATGGCATTAGAAATATGAAGAAAGATATTAAAGATGAAGATTTTCTTGATTGGGTATTGTCTACAGATAAACAAAATCATCAAAAAATGTTTAAGGATAATATAAAACCATTTGAAGTTTTATTTTTTGAGGTTGGTGCAGAAATATTAAAGAATATAACTGGATATATGGCAGCAAATCCAGATAGTGCGGTTCAAAAGATTAGAAAAACTTTAAAAAAATCAATTTCTAGTGTTAGAGCAAGTAAAGATGCAAAAAAATTAAATACATTAAAACAACAATTAGATAAACTAAATTCTATAGGTGGAATAGATGCTATTGTTCCATCTGAAGGTATAGTTTTTAAATATAAAGGTAATACTTATAAATTTACTGGTGCTTTTGCACCAATAAACCAAATAACTGGGTTAATTACTTTTTAGGAGAGGTTATGGCAGGATATAGTAGAGAAACTGAAAGACAAAATAAGGTATTAAAGGATTTATTAAGAGGTCAGACTCCAGAGAAACGTGTAATAGTTGGATATGAACCTGATAAAAAATCTACTAATGGAGAAGCAGTACAAAGTCATTTAACGGATATAATGAAAGATGTTAGAATGCCTTGGTTTTGTCCAGAGTGTGATAAAACTATGAAAAAAAGATTAGATGATAAGTTTTGGAGATTATATGGACATTGTTTTGATTGCCAGATACAAGTTGAGAATAAAATGCGTATTAATGGTACTTTTGGTGATTGGGAGAAGAAAAAACTTTTACAGAATCGTAAATCTTGGGTTGATGACATGATACAGAGTATACATGAATGGAGAGATTTAAAATCTCCAGAGTGGTATAATAATGTTGGTCTTGTTACCCCAGAAGTTGATAAAGAAAAGTGGGAAATTACCGAACAACAACGAGAATATATGACTAAATTAGCAAATGAAGCTATAGATAGGTTTGATAAAATGAAAATAGAAATTGAAGAAGAATTAGTAAATATTAATAGTTGATATT
>CALBXV010000168.1 GCA_937890045.1 uncultured archaeon | reverse complement strand
TTATGCCTACTGAAGTTGCAGCGATTGATCTTGCGTGGGATTCCAATGATGCTGTCGAAGAATACTCAGTAACATTCGCAGTAAATTATTGGGTAACTAGAAATACTGGTGCAAATGCGACCATGAGTGGTGAAGATTCTCTTTCTTGGCATATTCGAGGAGATAAGAATGGTGTTACCGGTGGTGGTATTGATGCTAAGATTGGTAAGTTACGAGCCATTATTGGTGTTTGATAAAAACTGAATAAACAAGAGGAGTGGGTTAACCCCCACTCCTCTTGATATTATGAAAAAAAACAAGGAAACTTTTTATGGCTATTGAATTATTTGGTTTTGAAATAAAATCTAAAAAAGAAAAAAAACAAAAAACTTTTGTAACACCAGAAAATACTGATGGTGCAACTACCGTTGTTGATGGTGGTGGTATCATGGGTCATTATCTTAATCAAGATGTTGATGCAAAAGATGAAAAGGTTTTAGTTCAAAAATATCGTGAGATGAGTTTTTCTCAAGAAGTGGATGGAGCTGTTGAAGATGTAATAAATGACGCAGTAATTCACGAAGAAGGAAAACCAGTAGTAGCACTCGATTTAAATCAGTTAAATTATACTGATAGTATTAAAGATAAAATACACTCAGAGTTCTCTACAATTCTGGACTTGTTAGATTTTAATCATAACGGTACAGACTTGTTTAGAAAGTGGTACATAGATGCAAGATTGTATCACCATATAGTTGTTGATAAGAGTAGACCTAAAGATGGAATTAAAGAATTGATTCCAATCGACCCATTAAATATCAGTAAAGTCCGTGAAGTTGAAAAAGAAAAAACTGGTCCGGGTGGTGTAGAAATTATTAAGAATATTCTTGAGTATTATGTTTATACTCCGGACTCAATGACAACTAGTACATTTCATCAGGGTATGCCGGGACAAGAGACTATTCGTGTTGCTCCCGATGCAATTTCATATGTTCACTCAGGATTAATTGATACAGCAAAACAAATTGTTATTGGTTATTTGTATAAAGCAATTAAACCATTTAATCAATTACGAATGATTGAGGATGCTCTAGTAATCTATAGGTTAGCAAGAGCTCCTGAACGAAGAATATTTTATATTGATGTTGGTAATCTTCCGAAGTTGAAAGCCGAGCAGTACTTACAACAAGTAATGAATCGGTATAAACAGAAAATGATTTATAATGCTTCATCGGGAGAAGTAGAAGATCAACGAAAACATCTTTCTATGTTGGAAGATTTCTGGTTGCCAAGACGAGAAGGTGGTCGTGGTACTGAAATCAGTACATTACCGGGTGGACAGAATCTTGGTGAAACAGATGACATAGAATATTTTAGAAAGAAGTTGTATAAGTCGTTGAATGTTCCAATCTCAAGAATTGAGGGTGCTGATTCAACATCGTTTAATCTTGGAAGAGCTTCTGAGATTACAAGAGATGAAGTAAAGTTTGGAAAGTTTGTTTCACGATTACGACATAAATTTTCTTATCTTTTTTGTGATTTACTAAGAGTTCAATTGATTCTTAAAGGTATTATTAAAGAAGAAGATTGGGCGTCTATTAGAGATCGCATTGAATATGTCTGGGCAAAAGATTCACACTTCATGGAGTTAAAGAACTCTGAGATAATGAGGGATCGTTTTGAGTTAGTTTCAATGGCTGAGGAGTATGTTGGTAAATACATTTCATCAGAGTATCTGCGTAAGAATATATTACAACAAAGTGATGAGCAGATTAGAAAAATTGATAAACAAATAGCCGCAGAAAAACCAGAAGAGGAAGAGGATGATATGGGAGATGAAGATGAAGAATTCTAAATCACAAACTACCATGAAATCTATTCTTAAAATAAAGACTAAAAGTTTTCTTGAAAACTATAAAGAAAATAGAATGAAAGATACACTATTAAAAGAAATCAATATCGTTGAAGATGGTGAAAAACAAATTAAAGAGTTGATTAAAGAAGGTACTATTACAGACAATTTATTAATTGAATCTATTAAAAATGTAATGAAAGAAAGGATTAACAATGACTGATATTAAAAGTTCTGTATTAAAAGATATTATTAATAAAAAATTAAATAAAGCTAGAGATGGTATTACCAAAATTTTGAAAGACAAATCTTTTAAAGCAATTGAAGATTTTAAAACATCTTTCAACTATGAATTACCAACACAAAATGCACCAGCACCAGAACCTACTGAGGCAGATAAATGAAAACTTTATTAAGAAATGTAATTAATACTTTCAAAGAAGATTTAACATCTGTAAGGCGAGCTAATAGAGATAAAGAAAATTCTTTAAAGCGTGCTAATAGAGAAAAAGAAATTGCCGTTAGAAAAGCTGAGCAAGATAAAGAACAAGCGAAGCGACAAACAGACCGTGAAAAAGAAATGCAAAAGAGAATGGATAAGAGTACAAAGGAAAGTATTATTTCAAATGTAGTCGAATATATTAAATCAGATGGTATGCGAAAAAGATGTCATGGTGGTGATGGTCGAAGAACAGAGAACCATGATTGTGATAAAGTTCATTCTGATATGTCACATAAAGAATGGGAAGCATCACAAGACACTCCAAAGGATGAAGGTAAAGATGGTGGAACAGGTGACAAGGCAGCTTATAAAAAATTCTTTGATGCTAAATTAAAAAAGTATGGAGTAACAAGTCCTTCACAATTAAAAGGTACTGATAAGAAAAAATTCTATGATGAAATAGATGCTGAGTGGGAAGGGGATAATGAAACAGATTGATGATATGATTGATAATATTCTTGATGAAGTGATGAGTAAATCAACTCGTATGAAGAAGTCAAGAATGATGAAAGCAAAAGGAAAACAAATTGCACGGAAACGTAAGATTGCTTTGAAACGTAGAGCAACTCCTGAGAAATTAAAATCAAGAGCATTGAAGAAAGCAAGAGATATAATTACAAAAAGAATTTTAAAAGATAGGAAGAAATCTGAGTTATCTATATCAGGCAGAGAAAGATTAGAAAAAAGATTAGACAAAAAGAAAACTGTAATTAAAAGAATTGCTAAAAAAATATTACCAAAAGTTCGTGGTGCAGAAGCTGAACGATTAAAGAAAAGAGGGGATAAAGCATGAAATTAATAACTGAACATACTAATGAGGTTGAGTATATTACTGAAGGTAAAGGTAAAGAACAGTATATTAAAGGTATTTTTATGCAAGCTGATATGAAAAATCAGAATGGCAGAATATATCCTCATGCTGTTTTACAGAAAGAAGTTAATAACTTTAATAGACGATATGTTGCAGAAGGTCGGGCTCTTGGTGAGCTTGGTCATCCAGCAGGACCTATCATTAACTTGGATAGAGTTTCACACGTTATTAAAGAATTGACAGAAGATGGTAAGAATTTTATTGGTAAAGCAAAAATTATGGATACACCAAATGGTAAGATTGTAAAAAATCTTATTAGTGAAGGTGTTAAGCTTGGTGTATCTTCCAGAGGTATGGGAAGTGTTAAACCAAATAAGAAGGGTGTAAATGAAGTACAAAGTGATTTTGTTCTTTCTACTGTTGACATTGTTGCTGATCCATCAGCACCAGATGCATTTGTTGACGGTATTATGGAAGGCAAAGAATGGATATGGGATAACGGTGTTATCAAAGAAACAGATATTAATAACATGAGAAAAATTATTGAGAACACAAAAACGAGGGAACTCGAGCAGAAAAAGATAGAAGTTTTTGCAAAATTCCTTCAAAATCTATAGTATTATAAATATTATACGAAATAAATTACTTTTAGGAGATCAACAATGGCAAAGAAAGAAACACTCACAGATGATGGAAAACTTGAAGAGGTTGAGATGGAAGAAGCGAAAAGTGCTAATAAAGAATTAGGCTTACCTGAGATTGATGATGAAGAAGGTCGAGCAGATTCAGAGCCCGATGGAGAAGATGGAACAAAAAAGGCAGCTGATCCTAAAACCAAAAAGTCTAAAGCTTCTGCTAAAGCAGAAGGTAAAACAAAAAAAGAAGAAGATGATGAAGATGAAGATGAAGATGACGAAGAAGAAGTAGAAGAAGGCAAGTCTAAAAAAGAAGGCAAGCCCCCTTGGTTGGACAAAGATAAAGATGATGACGAAGATGAAGATGACGAAGATAAAGAAGAAGCCAAGAAAGAAGAAATAGATGTCGATGTTTCTGAAGATGTTTCTGCTCTCGTTGATGGAGAAGAACTTTCTGAAGAATTCAAAACGAAAGCTGCTACAATCTTTGAGGCTGCTGTTAAGTCTAAGATTGCTAAGATCCGCAAGCAAGTCCGTGAAGAATCTAAGAAAGACATGGAAGAAAAAACAGAAAGCATCCAGACAGAGATGACAGAAAAAATGGATGAGTATATGAATTATGTTGTAAAAGAATGGATGGAAGAAAATAAACTCGCTGTTGAACAAGGTGTTCGCAACGAAGTTACAGAGAGCTTTATTTCTGGTTTGAAGAAGTTGTTTGAGGAACATTATATTGATGTTCCAGCAGAAAAGGAAGATGTCTTTGAGAGTCTTGTGCAGGAAGTTGCCGAATTGGAAACTAAACTTGACGAGCAAACTCAAAAGCATATGGATACGGTGAAAGACTTAAACGAATATAAAGCTAAAGACGCATTCCGTGATATCGTAGAAGGCATGGTTGATACTGACATTGAAAAAATGAAAGAGTTGACCGAAGATGTTGATTACGAATCAGACAAACAGTACAAAGAGAAGTTGAATATTATTAAAAACAGTTACTTTAAATCAGAAAAGAAACTGGAAGATAATAAGGATACAGCAGCTACTAATAAAGAAGTGACCGATGGAAAAGGTGATGGTAGTATGGATAGTGTCATGGCTGCAATTTCTAACCTTAAGAAATAACCTTATTTTAGATATATGGATATCGTGAAAGTGAAGTTTTAAAACTTAATATTTTAAATTTATAAAGGAGAAGTATAAATGTATTTATCTGAAACAATAAAGGATAAGTGGAAGCCTGTAATGGAACATGGCGACCTTCCTGAAATTAAAGATTCTTTTAAAAGAGATGTTACTTTGCGTCTACTTGAGAATCAAGAGAAGTTTCTATCTGAGCAATCACTTCAAGAAGCACCAGCCAACGTTGCTGGCGCTATGCCTGACACGGCAGGAGTTGCAAAATGGGATCCGATTTTGATTTCTTTGGTTCGCCGAGCAATGCCTCAGATGATTGCTTATGATGTATGTGGTGTTCAGCCTATGACCGGTCCTACGGGATTGATCTTTGCTATGCACTCTAAATATACTGCACAATCAGGAACTAACGCACCTACTAGTGGACATACCGAAGCATTGTTTGACGAAGCTGCAACAGACTTTTCTGGTGCTGCAACACCAGCTCATGTTGCTACCGATGATACCAACAACCCGTTTGATGGTACTTGGACAACCGGTGCTGGACATACTACTACACAGGGTGAAGCTCTGGGTGAGAGTGGTGGAACTAATTTTGCTCAGATGGCTTTCACCATTGAGAAAACTTCCGTTACTGCTAAAACTCGTGCTCTCAAGGCTGAGTATTCAACCGAACTTGCTCAGGATCTAAAAGCCGTTCACGGTTTGGATGCTGAAACAGAACTGGCGAATATTCTTTCTACGGAAATTCTTGCTGAAATTAACCGGGAAGTAATTCGTACAATCTATTTTGCTGCTAAACCTGGTGCGCAGACTGATACGACAACTGCTGGAGTTTTCGACCTCAACACCGACTCTAATGGTCGTTGGATGGTTGAGAAATTCAAAGGATTGTTGTATCAAATCGAAAGAGACGCAAACCAAATTGCCCTTCAAACCCGACGCGGTAAAGGTAACTTTTTGATTTGTTCTTCTGATGTAGCATCTGCTATGGCAATGGCTGGTATTCTTGACTATGCTCCGGCAATGTCAACAAACCTAGACGTTGATGATTCTCAGCGAACTTTTGCTGGTGTTCTTAATGGTAAGATGAAAGTCTATATCGACCCATATTGGGGCGGAACCGGTGACCAATTCTATGTAGTTGGTTATAAGGGATCTAGTGCATATGATGCTGGTATGTTCTACTGTCCTTACGTTCCACTACAGATGGTGCGTGCTATGGGCGAAAATACTTTCCAACCGAAAATCGGATTCAAAACGAGATATGGACTAGTTTCCAATCCGTTTACTGCAATCACGACCGGTGCGAATACTTATTATCGCAAAACTAAAGTGCTCAACTTGATGTAAGTCAATTGATGTAAATCAAGTTGTTTTACTTAAACTGAACTGAGAGGGATGGGGGTAATTCCCTATCCCTCTTTTTGTTTATTGGAGAACACTATGAAAAAAATATTGTTAACATTTCTTTTTTTATTAATTGCCTTTCCCGTATATGCATTTGAGTTACTGATGTTCAGTAATCCTCATTGTGGTTACTGTCAAGCATTTCTTAATGAAGTAGCACCTGGTTATGACAAGACAGAATACGCCAAGTATCTTCCACTTAAAATTATTCAAGTAAATACCAAAATGCCAGATTGGATTGCTGAAGCTATGAGTGATGGTAGATTAGGAGGAATTCGTGTAGCACCAACATTTGTTATTTGGGATAATTCGGGGATTCATGACCGAGGCAAAGAAATTGCACGGCTTGAAGGATATCCTGGTAAAGAAATATTCTATGAATCTATTCGAATATTCATAGAAAACACAGAAAAAATAGTAATAGAAAAACCAAATCGGCCAGATAATCCACATCAGAAACCAGAGAAGTTTCCTAATGGAGTATATAACTCTCAGGACATAATGGATCATATATATGATACGGAAACAGAAGCACAGACAGCTGCTAACTGGTTAGGATGTGAAGGGACACATACGCATATGATTAAGGGTGAGAAGATTTTCATGCCCTGCAAAATGGAATAGGGGGAGAATATATGAAAAAACTGATACTTTTCATCCTTTGTATGAACATTATTGTTAGTAATGTTTATGCAAATACACGTTCCTTTGGCAGTTTACCTGAAGCCGTTCCTACAACTAATGGAGAAGCAATCTTCCAAGACATGAAATGTG